>JANPGT010001138.1:0-2104 GCA_031424135.1 Chitinophagaceae bacterium | reverse complement strand
CTATTGTAATCCGTGGGAAAATGCATGGTTATTTTTTGCTGATCTTATTAAGCGAAATGGTTCTTTGCCGGCTGCATTTAAAACGGGTTACACCGGGGCTTCTTGCAGCAGCATGTTTGGTAGCCCGGCCTTTCATTCTTTGCCGCCACATACGGAAGCTGGAGGATCGCATAGTGCGCCGCATCAGGGCAATGACGGCAGCCTCGTTCAGGCCAAACTGTTGTTCAATGGCTTCAAACGGGGTACGATCTTCCCAGGCCATTTCAACGATGCGGTCTGTAACTGCATCCGTTAAAGGTGTGGCTGGCTGATTTTTTTTAGTAAGCTCAGATTGATCCATATGTTTAAAGGTTTGAATTCACCTGTTGCCAGCAGCCATACCCTGGTTTGTGCAGGTAATAGCTATTAAACACTTGTTCGGCCTCCACAATAAATTATACACGCTGTTGTAACCGGTTACTGTAAACAAAATCACCATCACATTGTTTCTTCCTGTTGTACAATTTTTTAAACGTGCATACCATGGAAACAGTAAAAGGTAAAAACATTTTAGTAGTGGGTGCCACCGGGGGCATTGGTGCCGGCACGGCGCGCCTGTTGGCGGCCAGTGGCGCCAACCTTTTCCTGGCGGGCCGTAACAGGGAAAAATTGCAGCAGGTAGCTGCGGAGTTGCAGCTTCCCCAGGAAAAATTTTTTTCGCTTGATATTGCGGATGCCGGAGCAGTTGTTTCATTAAAGGAAAAGTTTTTTAATGCGTACCCAACTATAGATGTGTTGGTGAATGCTGCGGGCATAGGCATCATTAAAAACATGGATGCATTGACGGAGGCCGATTTTTTGCAAACGCTGCAGGCCAACCTGGTGGGACCCTTCTTACTGGTAAAGGCTTTCCTGCCAGCCATGAAAGAAGCAAAAAAGGGACTTATCATCAATATACCGGGTGTGCTGGGTAAAACGCCCATGGCCGGCGCTGCGGCATACAGTGCCAGTAAGTACGGACTAACAGGCATGATGCAAAGCATACGGGAAGAAATTAAACGCACCGATATACGCATTACCAATTTGTTTTTGGGAGGCGTGGATTCAGCCTTTTGGGATACCATTGATCTAAGGGTGCAGAGAGACAAAATGATACAGGCCGCTGAAGCGGCAAAAGCCATTTGGTTCTTATGCCAGCAGCCCGCCAGCGCCGTGGTAAGCGAAATGGTATTACAGCCTTTTAATCACCAGGCAATATAGCCCGGTGGTTGTCCTAAAAGGATGACTGTTGCCCTTTGTCACTTGCGCCATTTTGATTCCGCGGTGGATGAGTAGTTTTAATTGATAGCTTTAGTTTAATTTTGCTGCTTACTATTGTTCCGTTTTATGAATGCTGATCCCATAATTTCATTTGACAATACACAAAAAGCGTTTGCTTACAAAAGCAATAAAGACCTGAAAAAAGCCCGTTTTCTTTTTTCAAGCATGGGCTACCAAAGCCTGGTGAAAATGGGTACCAGCATAACCCCTTGGCTAATCAAAGCAGGGTTGCCGGTGAAAGGTCTTATACGCAACACCATTTTCAAGCAGTTTGTAGGGGGCGAATCGCTGGAAGAAACCCGCACGGTGGCAAAAAAACTGGGCGAATACGGCGTTGAAGTGATTTTAGACTATGGCGTAGAAGGCGGCGACTATGGCGAAGAAACACTTGACCATGCCTGTGACGAATTTATACGGGTGATTGAATACGCCGCTACACAGCCCAACATACCATTCATGAGTATCAAGGTAACGGGTATTGCCCGTTTTGGCCTGCTGGAAAAACTGGATAAAAGCGTTGAAGACAATCCTGGCAGCCTGATGAAGCGCTATGTAAAGGCGCTGGAGACCCTTACAGATGCAGAGGAAAAAGAGTGGCAGCGGGTGCACGAAAGAATGAAGCGCATCTGCCATACAGCTGCTGAAAAAAAAGTAGGTGTACTAATTGATGCCGAGGAAACCTGGATTCAAGACCCGGTGGACGCGGCCACCATGCTGATGATGGACGAATTCAACAAAGGGCGGCTGGTGGTGTACAATACCGTGCAACTGTACCGCCACGACCGGCTCTTGTTCCTTGAAAAAA
>JANPGT010001137.1:0-2135 GCA_031424135.1 Chitinophagaceae bacterium | reverse complement strand
AAAACTTTCAGGCACTGGACATACACGTTAACACGTCATACCGCTCCGCCAGTTAATCAATGCTGCTATTATTAACCGCTCAACCAAACGCCCCACTTAAAAGTATTATCCTGAAATACCATCAATTAATAATTGAAAAAGGGTACCTTGTTATAACCACTTTGGCCTCATTTACTTAAAATATGCATTGAATGAAGAAGCTAATTATGCTGCTGTTATTACCTGGTTCTCTCCATGTTTTTTCGCAGGACTGGCGGATAAAGAAGATGATAACTGCCAAAAAAGAAAGCGGGGTACAGTTTACTGTACTGCCGGTTTTCAGTTTTGTGGCCAATAAATCCCTGGCAGACCGGGGAACCTACCAGGAGCTAAAGCTGGATGCATCTTTTCTAAGCGAGATAATGGAGCAGCGGCCGGCGGCACTGCAACTTTCCATCCCCCTCGGAAACGGCAAAAGCATCAGTTGCGACCTGGTACAGTTCAGCCTCGGCAATATCAAGGTTACGGAAAACAACGACCGGGTTGTTGAAAATTTAAAAATTCCGGTCACGTACAGGGGCATTATTGAAGGCATGACAGGCAGGAATACCGTGATACTTACTGTGAATGAAGAGTATTTATCACTGGTAGCTACCATGGCAGATGAAGCGATACAGGTTACTAAAGCAGACGAAACGAACAATTCCACCTACCGCCTGTACAACAGCGCCAGCATTAAGTTTCCTCCAGTGTCTTTTGACTGTGGTACAAATATCAGCCCTGTGTCGAAAACTGTTGATGGCATTGATCTCACCGGGGTGATGGCTAACCCATTAGCCGTGCAGGATAAATGTGTAAATGTGTTTGTGGATTGTTTCGACAGTTTATACCTGTGGCAGAAAAGCAATACACAGCGGACAACGAATTATGTGTATGAATTGTTCAACCTGGTGGCAACAGGATTTTTTAACGATACAGTGAATGTACAGATAACCGCTATTAATGTATGGACAACAAAAGACCCCTACAGGGGAGATATAAGGAATAATGCCTTGTATGACCTGGCTACTTACTGGAAAGATAATTTTTGGGGTAATATTTGTGTGGGTCTGGATTACAGCAGCCCTGTGTCAAACCGTTTCGGTTTGGCTGGCGCTATTGGAAAAATAAAAGCGGTATCTGCCAATACCTGCCCTGCTTACAATTACAGTGGCACAGACAGTATTTCTGCCTGCATCTACAACGATCTTGATTATGGCGGCACTTATACCAACTTTCCAACCGGCCCTAATACAACGCAGTCACAGGTATACAGTACGATGCATGAAATAGGGCATTTGCTGGGGGCTCATCATACCCATTGGTGTGGCTGGAAAATCAGCACCAACCCTGATGTATTTGGTGCAATAGACAGTTGTGCCAAACCCGAAGGAAATTGTCCAAAAGGGCCTCCTCCTCCCGGAGGCTCAGGCACCATTATGAGTTACTGCAATGGAAATGTAGGAGTGGATTATACTTATGGCTTTGGCCGCCTGCCCGGCAATGCCATAAGAAATTTTGTGGATCAGAGTGCCTGCATACTTACCTGCATTGACTGTTTTGGTGTACGCAATAACAACAATAAGGAACTGTATGCTTTTCAAAACAATACTGCTGCCATAAAAAAGAAAACCGAACAGGTGAAAACAACAGCAACGGACCAGCGAAAAAGCAACCCGGCTCCGGAAACCAATTTATCAATACCAAAAAAATAAAACAATGAAAAAAATAATGACCATTGTTTTATCAGCAATTGTATCCACAGCATCCGCACAGTGGGGCAATACCAGCAATGAATTTTACGACAGCCTGCACACTGTAGTAAGCAATCCTTTGCAATCACAAAAAAATCCTATTGTACTTACAAGTTATCCTGATGGCGGCTATTTTGTAATATGGGAAGACGACCGTAATATAAACAACAACAGCAATACGGATATCTATGCCCAGAAATACGACAAAGCCGGCAATGCGCTTTGGGGAACAGGCGGTATAGCAATAGCCAGCAGCCCTAACAGGGAGCACTATTATAATTCTTCCAACCAGGACTACCGAAGCCGCAGTTTTGCTGCTACCGACAGTGCAGGCGGGTTTTATATTACCTATTCCAGCGACAG
>JANPGT010001136.1:0-1772 GCA_031424135.1 Chitinophagaceae bacterium | reverse complement strand
CTTCTGTTTGCCACCTATCCGGCCCTGCTTAAAATTGCGGATATTATAAGTGAAGGTCAGTAACAGGTAACGCGTCAGCATATTGATCTGTTTGTCCTGTATATAATTTTCCGTTGAGATCCTTGTTACATTTACATTTTGTTTCAGCAGATCATAGGCGGCCAGCTTCAGCACGCCTTTATCTTGCTGCAGGAACAGCCAGGTAATGGCTGCATTCCACAGCACCACTGTGTTCTGAATGCCAGGCGCCACCTGTGATGCATAGCGCCGTTCTAACTGTGTTTCCAGTACAAAATGTTTTATGGAACGGACGATAAATTCTCCTGATAAAGTGGAGACCGAAACAAATTGATCTTTAAATGCGGTATTGCTGTACCAGGCCTGGCTAAACGAATTTGAATAACCAAGTGTCAGTTCGTATTTGTCTTTCAGGTTAAGGCTGGCATTTACTTCAGGTGATACACTGATTTTCTTCACATCGCTGCGCGAACCATTTATCACAATAAAACCTTTACTGATGCCGCTGATTGCCTGCAGGCCGTAAATCAATTGGGTATTGCTTGTTAATTTATATTGTTTATTCCACCCCAGGCTTGGCGAAATATTAATTACGCCATCCACATTTACCGGTACTGTCTCCTGCACACCGTCTTTGCGCACTACACGGGTGCGGATGATGGCATTGTCTCTCAGGGTAAACACCAAACCAGATCTGAAATATTGCAAACGCTGCGGGTTGCTTCTATTATAGCCGAACCTTATGCTGTGCGTAGTAGCAGGCAGCAGGTTAGGATTGCCATAATTTATATACAACGGATTGCTGTTATCGGGCACCGGCTGCATATCTGATAACGAAGGTGGCGATACCTGCATGGAATAGCCAACTGAAAGATTTTTAAACCGGATGACCGCAGAAGGCAACACATACTTGTAGTGTTGCTCAAAACCCTTTTGATTTCCAAAATTATTGTCAAGATCCATCATCAGTAAATTCAGGCCTGCAGTTATTGCCAGATCTTTACCGGTAAAAACCAGCGAAGGCGACAATTGATTTCTCCAACTGGTACGCTTCAGTTCATTGCTGAAAGCAGGGTTTGTATCATCATACTTTCCGCTGGCATTGTTCTTACTGAAAGTAGTAAGCCTGTCTTTATTTGCCTGTACGTTTAATGAATAACTTACCCGTAAACCTATTTTTTTAGTTAAAGGTTCATTCCAGTTGGCATTAAGCGCCGAGCTGAATTCATTGGTTTGCCGGTGGCGCAACTGATCACCAGCAGAATCAAACGCCAGCGGAAAATAAAAATTTGTGATGGAGGTATTTGTTTGATCGTTGTGCCCATTTCCATAACTCATACTATTGGAGAAATTAAAACTGCGGCCTTTTTTGGCAAACGATTTAAAAAAGATAAGCGAGTGATCATAATTTACACCATTGCCTTTTATAAGCTGATTGTTATCACTGTTGTTTAATGCACCGTTATAGTTATCGCTGTTGATAAAAAAACGTCCACTGGCAGAACGCTGTTCCCTGAATAAAACAGTGGGCTTAAATTCAAACCTTGTATTAGTATTTATTTTTCCTTTTAAACCAACCGCAATGCGGTGATTGTATGTTGTTGACAATTCATCTCTTTGTAATCCCGCTGTGAGTATTGTATCACCTGTAAATTGCCGCCGCACATTTTTTTCATGTATATCATTGGCAGATTGCCCGTAAAAATATTGCGAGTTCAGTGTGAGCCCATTCTTCAAAACATTGTTTGCGTTAA
>JANPGT010001135.1:0-2200 GCA_031424135.1 Chitinophagaceae bacterium | reverse complement strand
GCAGAAATACTGCGGATGGTATTGGTAATATCTTCTTCGGTTAATGAATCCAGTGCGGAAGTGGCTTCGTCAAATATCAGCAGGCGCGGATGGCGCAGCAGGGCACGGGCAATGGAAAGCCGTTGTTTTTCGCCGCCCGAGAGTTTCATGCCGCCTTCTCCTAAAATGGCATTCACGCCTTTGGGGGAACGGCTGATCAGGTAGTCGCAGGAGGCTTTATGCAATGCATCCAGTATTTCTTCGTCAGTGGCATCGGGTTTTACAAAGAGCAGGTTTTCTTTGATAGTGCCGGCATACAGTTGTGTATCCTGTGTTACAAAACCAATCTGCCGCCGCAGTTCGTTGTAACGGATACGGGAAGCTGCTTCTTCATTAAAAAAGATTTCTCCTTCTACCGGTTTGTACAGTCCTACCAGCAATTTCACCAGGGTAGATTTGCCCGAACCGGAAGGTCCTACAAAAGCAATGGTTTCACCGGTTTGCACCCGGAAAGAGATACCGTCCATGGCGTTGTAGCCCGCGGTCTTGTGCTGAAAAACCACATTCTTAAAACGGATATTCTGCAGGGCACCGATTTCTACCGGGAACTCCGGCCGCTGCTCAATGGGTTTGTGCATCAGCAGGTCAAAATTGCTGATGGAAGCCTCTACTTCGCGGTAGCTGAGAATAATATTGCCCAGGTCCTGCAGCGGACCAAAAATGGAAGTGGAAATAAACTGCATAGTAATCAGTTCGCCGGTGGTTAATACTTTTCTGAAAATCAGCCAGAGCAGGATGAACAGGATCGATTGCTTCAGCAGGCTGAGCGTAGTGCCCTGCATAAAGCTAAGCGCACGCACTTTTTTTACTTTCACCATCTCCAGTTCAAATATCTTCAGGGTCTGTTCGCGCAGCCGCCTGATCTCAGGGAAGGTGAGGCCAAGGCTTTTTACCAGTTCTATATTCCGTAATGATTCAGTAATTACGCCCGACATTTTATTGGTCTCGCGGTTAATGGAACGCTGCGTGGTTTTTATTTTTTTGCTCAGCAGGCCGGTCAGTGAGCCCAGTACCAGTATACCAATGACAAACACCGGTATCAGCATCCAGTTTTTGGTGATGGAATACCAGACCAGGAAACCGATGCCTACCACGGAGGAAAAAAGAATATTGATGAATGAGTTGATGAACTGCTGGGTATCTGATCTCACTTTCTGCAGCACGGAAAGCGTTTCGCCGCTGCGCTGTTCTTCAAATTCCTGGAAAGTAAGCCGGAGTGTTTGCTTCAATCCTTCGTTGAACAGCTGCATACCGAATTTCTGCACGGCCAGCCGGGTATAATATTCCTGGAAGGCTTTGGCAATGCGTGCCAGCAGCGCCACTGCAATAGCGATGCCCAGCCAAACCAATACGCCTTTTACCATTTCGTTTTCCGGGCGGCTATCGGGCCGGGCTGCATATTCATCAATGATTTTGCCGAATATCAGCGGATCAACCAGGCTCAGCAACTGGCTAACACCTGCCAGCAGCAACGACACAATGATCAACCACCTTTGTGGTTGCAGGTATTTCCAGAGAATCTTCATACTGCTATTGTTTACAAAAACTGATCCGGCGCTGCGGGGTATTGTAAATATAGGCTAAGAGAAGAAAGACTAAGAGAACAAAGAGAGAAGGAGGTTGCTGAGAGAAAAAAGCGGCTAAGAAAACAAAAAGACAAGGGAGGTGGCTAAGAGGAGAAATAAGGATAAAGGCGACGGTTATTACAAGAGCAGCGACAGATTTGTTTACCGTAGTAAACCAAAGCTGTCGCTGCCATTAAACAAATTTATTAAAATTATATTTTTGTAACTGGCTGGGGACTGGTGGACCCTTTTTGCCGGGGCTTATAATATTTCTGCATGAACTGCTTTTTGTTGTCGGTGTATTCCGTTACCCCGCCAATTAAATTCAGGAACCTGATATAATACCAGGCAAAATCTACCTGGTGGCGCAGAAAACCAGAGCGGGCACTTTTCGGGTACAGGTGGTGGTTATTATGCCATTCGCCTGCTACATAGCCGGGCCAAAGCTGATTGATGGACATATCATTGCGGTTATAATCCGTTCCTTCCTGCCGCATGTCTTTGCCTTTTCCATGCCCTTCATAATTAAAAGTGCGTACACCCACGGCCCAAACACCCGCTGCACCAAAAAGCGCACAAGCCAGACCCGGTCCGCC
>JANPGT010001134.1:0-14124 GCA_031424135.1 Chitinophagaceae bacterium | reverse complement strand
CCCTTGTTGCTGCGGTACAATAATAAAACGACCAGCATTGCTACCAATAGAAATGGCGTATACCGTTTTGATGGTTCGCTTACGCAGTTATAATAATCTATGGGCAGGTAGCACCATGATGCGAAACCAATTCCATCTGTTTATTTTTACTTCATACCTTTTGCTGTGTTACTGTAGTGTTTATTAACAGCGTTCCGTGTCAGGGTAAATACATAAAATGAAACGATTGATTGTCTTATATGTTTTGCTGATTTTCACCGGGACTGTTTCCGCGCAAGTCCTCCAGCTTACCTATCTGCGCTGCGAAAACAAACAAAATCCGCTGGTGGTAGACGTGGTGCGGCCCATCTTTAGCTGGCAGCTGCAATCAACGCAAAAAAATGTGCTGCAAACCGCCCGCAGAATTCTTGTAGCAGATGATTCTATTTTACTACAGAAGAACATTGGTAATATCTGGGATTCCAAAAAGGTAAACGATGCGGCTTCCATACAGGTAAGCTATGGTGGCAAGCCATTACAGTCAGCCAAAAAATATTTCTGGAAAGTGATGGTTTGGGATAATAAAGGGAACGGCAGCAACTGGAGTGATGCCGCTAGCTGGCAGATGGGTTTGCTGAATTGGCACGACTGGAAAAATGCTGCCTGGATTGGTTACGCAACGCTGCCCGATTCAAATAAAATAGTGCCTTTTGCACACGGTAAGGGAAAAAAAGAGTGGGGCTCCCGGAAAGATATTCTTCCCATGCTGAGAAAACATTTTACCATAAGTAAACCTGTAAAAAGTGCCACGGTTTTTATCAGCGGACTGGGGCATTTTGATATGAGCATCAATGGAAAAAAAATCGGAGATCATTTTCTTGACCCGGGCTGGACACAATACAGCAGGCATGCTTTGTATGCCGGTTTTGATATTACAAACCGGTTGCAACAGGGCGAAAATGCGCTGGGTGTAATGCTTGGTAACGGGTTTTATTATATTCCCGGAGAGCGATACCGTAAACTAACCGGTGCCTACGGTTATCCAAAAATGATCTGCCGCCTGCTGATTGAATATGCAGATGGCAGCACAAGCAATGTGGTTAGTGACGCGTCCTGGAAAGCGGCACCCTCTCCCGTTGTATTTTCAAGTATCTACAGCGGAGAAGATTATGATGCCCGTCTGGAACAGGCTGGTTGGAATGAACCTGGTTTTAACGACAGTCAATGGAAGCCGGCCATCGTCACTACCGGTCCGCCACAGCTGGATGCACAAACTGCGGAACCGCTGAAAGTGATGCAGCGGTTTGTGGCCATCAAAAAAACATACCTTAAGCCTGGGATATGGATATACGATCTTGGGCAAAACTTTTCTGGCATTCCTGCTATTACCGTTAGCGGAAAAAAGGGAGATACTGTACGCATTGTGCCCGCAGAACTCATCAATGAAGATGGAAGCGCCAACCAGAAAGGAACAGGTGGTCCGGCTTATTTTAATTACATCCTGAAGGGAACAGGAAGTGAACAATGGCAACCGCAGTTTACCTATTATGGTTTCCGTTACCTGCAGGTACAGGGTGCTGTGCCGGCAGGAGAACGCAATGACGTCCAGCTGCCGGTGACAGAGAATATTGAAGGGTTGCATGTACGCAACGCGGCTGCAAGTACCGGCAGTTTTGTGTCTTCCAGCCAATTGTTTAACCAGACTTTTGATCTCATTAACTGGGCTATTAAGAGCAATACAGTAAGCGTTTTTACAGATTGCCCGCACCGTGAGAAACTGGGATGGCTGGAAGAGACACAACTGATGGGCAGCTCTGTGCAATACAACCTGGACATTGCCAGCCTTAACCGCAAAGTGATAAAAGACATGATCTATGCGCAGACGGATGAAGGGCTGGTACCTGAGATTTCTCCGGAGTACGTGCATTTTGATGAGCCCTTCCGCGATTCGCCGGAGTGGGGTAGTGCCGCCATTATATTGCCCTGGTATAATTATCAGTGGTATGCAGATAAACAAACACTGGCGGCTGCCTATGGCATGATGCAACGGTATACCGCTTATCTGGAAAAGAAATCGGTCAATCATATACTGATGCAGGGTCTGGGCGACTGGTATGATATAGGCCCCAACCATCCTGGTGTGTCGCAACAGACGCCCATGGGCGTTACGGGTACCGCCACGTATTACTATGACATAACTATTATGATACAGGTGGCACGCTTACTGGGAAAACACGCGGATGCAATAAAGTATACAAAGCAGGCGCTGCTGATTAAAAACGCTTTCAATCGGCAATTTTTCAATGAGTCTACCGGGCAATATGCTTCTGGTAGCCAGGCAGCCAACGCCATGGCACTTTACATGGGACTGGCAGCACCGGAACATAAAAAGGCAGTGGTGGCAGCATTGGTAAAAGATATACAGGGGCGTAACAATGCGCTTACCGCCGGGGATATTGGTTACCGTTACGTACTGCGTGCACTGGAAGCAGCGGGTCGCAATGATGTTATTTTTGATATGAACAGCCGCGATGATGTGCCCGGCTACGGATTCCAGCTAAAACATGGGGCTACCGCGCTTACAGAAAGCTGGCAGGCCTATGAATCTGTTTCCAACAACCATTTTATGCTGGGACACCTGATGGAATGGTTTTATACCGGGTTATGCGGCATCCGGCAGGCGCAGGGTTCCGTAGCTTATAAGAATATTGTCATAGCCCCGCAGCCGGTAGGAGATATCAGCAGCGCAAAAGCGGCATATAACTCGCCGTATGGTATTATTAGTGTTGAGTGGCAAAAGACAAGCGGGGTATTTGAAATGCGGGTCATCATTCCAGCAAATACAACTGCCCGAATTTATATGCCGGGCAACCCCGCACCCATCAACACCGGTTCCGGCTCCTATACCTATTCCCTCAAATTGAAATAATTTTTATGGAACCGGCTTTTTCAGCGCTGTTAAACTTTATTGTTCGTCAGGACTATCTGTTACGCAGAACGCTGTTCATCTCTTTGGTATTTGTTTTCCAAATGCAGTTTGCTGCAGCCCAGTCATCTCCGCGGCAGATAATTGATTTTAATAAAGACTGGCGGTTTTTTTTAGGGGATGACAGCGCCGCTATCAACCCGGATTATGACGATGCCCATTGGCGCCGCCTGCAGCTGCCGCATGACTGGAGCATAGAAGGAAGTTTTAGTGCTGGTAACCCAGCTACTACCCAGGGCGGTGCTTTGCCCGGCGGCATTGGTTGGTACCGGAAGACATTTATATTGCCTGCCGGGTCAAAAGATAAAAACATTGCTGTTGAATTTGATGGTATCTACCACAATAGTGAAGTATGGATCAATGGGCATTATTTGGGCAAACGTCCGTACGGCTATAGTTCCTTTAACTACGATCTTACGCCCTGGCTCAGCAAAAAATCCACTAAGCATACAATAGTGGTTAAAGTGGATAATAGCCAGCAACCCAATTCCAGGTGGTACAGCGGTTCGGGTATCTACAGGAACACGAGGTTGATTTGTACAAATAAAAAAATTGCCATTGGGCATTGGGGAACATTTATAACAACTCCGGTTATTGATAAGGAAGAAGCGAAGTTGGCTATTCAGACCAGTTTAACAAAGCCCTTAATGGAAGGCCGGTCATTTACAATTCAGACAGCTATTTATGATGCAGCTGGAAAATTAGTGAAGCCGGTTGGCAGGTCTTCTGTGAAGAGCATGATTCACGGCAGCATCATACAATATAATGAGAGCCTTACTATTGCCAATCCAAGACTATGGTCGGTTTCGGATCCTTACTTATACAAGGCGTTTACAAGAATATTTATTGAAGGAAAGTTAGTTGACGAGTCTGCCACTTCCTTTGGCATCCGCTCTTTTCATTTTGATCCTGATAAAGGCTTTTTTCTTAATGATAAGCCATTAAAAATCCTGGGCGTCTGCAATCACCACGACCTGGGCGCACTCGGTGCTGCCGTAAATGTAAGGGCCATTGAAAGACAATTACAGCTATTGAAAGCCATGGGTTGCAACGCCATCCGCACAGCGCACAACCCGGCTGCACCGGAGTTACTTGACCTCTGTGATAAAATGGGCTTCCTGGTAATGGAAGAAGCTTTTGATATGTGGCGGAAAAAGAAAAACAAGTTTGATTACTATGCAGACTTCGACAAATGGCATGAACAGGACCTGCGCGCTATGGTGCTGCGCGACCGCAGCCATCCTTCTGTATTTATGTGGAGCATTGGGAACGAAATCAGGGAGCAGTTTGACAGCAGCGGCATAACGCTTTCAAAAGAACTGGTGGCCATTGTAAAACAGGCAGACCCTACCCGCCCGGTAACTGCTGCGCTGAGCGAATGGGATCCTGCAAAAAATTTTTTGTACCAGTCCGGCGCATTGGATATTGTGGGGCTTAACTACCACCACGAAGTGTATGAGGGTTTCCATAAGCACTATCCCGGTAAAATATTTTTAGGTGCAGAGAACATGAGCGCATTCGCCACCCGTGGTCATTACGGTATGCGGTCAGACAGCAGCTATTTCTGGCCTGCAAAATCACCCCAGAAAATCGTAGAAAATGGCAACGCAGATTTTACCGTTTCTGCGTATGACCAGGTAGCGGCTTATTGGGGCAGCACGCATGAAACTACCTGGAAGATTATCAAACAGCATAATTTTCTTTCCGGCCTGTTTGTATGGAGTGGTTTTGATTTCCTGGGAGAACCCATTCCTTATCCCTGGCCGGCCAGGAGTTCTTACTATGGCATTATTGACCTGGCAGGTTTTCCAAAAGATGTATATTATATGTACCAGAGTGAATGGACCAGCAAGCCTGTGCTGCATGTTTTTCCGCATTGGAACTGGACGCCGGGCCAAAGGGTGGACGTTTGGGCCTATTACAACCAGGCGGATGAAGTGGAATTATTCCTGAATGGGAAATCATTGGGTGTGCAAACGAAAAAAGACAAAGACCTGCATGTAATGTGGCAGGTAGTTTTTGAACCTGGTGTATTAAAGGCCGTGTCAAGAAAGCAGGGCAAAACGGTATTGGTAAAGGAGATACACACTGCAGGCATGCCAGCGCAGATTAGCCTTGTGGCCGACAGGAAGTTCATTAAAGCCGATGGAAAAGACATCAGCTTTATTACAGTCCGGGTGCTGGACAGGGCTGGTCATTTGGTACCGGACGCAGATAATGTTATTTCATTTAGTCTGGAAGGTGCCGGTGCCATTGCGGCCACAGACAATGGCTACCAGGCAGATACCAGTTCATTCCAAAGCCTGCAGCGTAAATGCTGGAAAGGCATGGCCCTGGCCATTGTACAATCAACCACCAAACAGGGAAATATTACATTAAGGGCAACTGCACCCGGACTTGCCCCCGCATCCATGACCCTGAAAACCGGCCAGTAAAGCAATTATTTACGCAATCGTTCCCGGAAACCGGGAAGTGTCAAAATAGTAAAATCTTCCATCATGTTAGCAAAACCTTACATTGTTAAGGACTGTTGGGGCATGTACCTTTAGCACTGATGATTGAAAATTTGGTTTTTGCTTTCAATTGCCGCTAACGATTTAAACCCAGTGTTGAATGAAAAGGTTGCTGCTTGTCAAAATGAAAATGTTGCTATCCGCAGCAAATGCGAAGGCCGGTACCATATATTCTTTGGTACACGTTTTTATCTTCGCTGCTGCCCTTCTTACAGTATTTCATACCAACGCACAGTCTTCTCCTGAACAACAAAAGTCAGACTATAAAAAAGCGATTACCGGCAGGGCGGATAAAATTGTTGCATTGCTCTCTATAACGGATTCCGTACAATATCATACAGTGGTGGCGGTTATTGCAGATCAATACCTGGCATTGAATACCCTGCAGGAAGAAAACGATCAGGCGGTGAAGGTTATTAAAAAAGACACAGCAGACAAAGGCAGGCAACTGCTTGCACTAAAGGAGCAGGAAGAGAAAAAATCAGCAACCCTCACGCAGCTTCACAACGCATTTATCGCTCAATTAAATAGTCATCTTACAGCATTGCAGGCAGACAAAGTAAAAGATGGAATGACCTACAATGTTTTCCCCATCACCTACAAGGCTTACCAGGAGATGATACCATCATTAACGGTGGCACAAAAAGAAAGAATATACAATTGGTTGAAAGAAGCCAGGGAGCTGGCAATGGATGCAGGCTCTTCTGATAAAAAGCACGCCGTGTTTGGAAAGTATAAGGGCCGTATCAACAATTATCTCTCCGCAGAAGGGTATAATGTAAAAAAGGAGGGGGAGGAATGGGCAAAACGCATACAGGCTGCCAAAGACGGAAACCAGAAAACCAACTGATGTATAAAACTTATTTTTCAAAACCCAACGCTATATGATAAAGTATCTCCTAACGAGGGCTTTGCTCCTTCCATTTCTACTGTCACTCTGCTATTTCGCTGCTGCGCAGGAAAAAACTGTTACCGGAAAAGTAACTGATACAGACGGGAAGCCCTTACAGGGTGTAACAGTGGGCATTAAAGGTACCAGCACAAATGTTGCCACAGATGCAAACGGGGACTTCAGTATCAAGGTTGCTTCGGCACAGTCAGTCATTAAATTTACGAATGCAGGCCTTTTGTACCAGGAGCATACCATAGGTGCAAAGACAGCGCTTTCCATCACCATGGAGAAAGATTTGAAGCAGCTGGACGATGTGGTGGTAATAGGATATGGTACACAAAGAGCAAAAAATGTTACCGGATCTATTGTTTCTATAGATACTAAAAAACTGGAGGATCTTCCTGTTGCCTCATTAACTGAGATGCTGAGAGGTCAGGTGCCTGGTGTAAATGTATCTGGTGGCAGCACACGCCCGGGTGTAATGGCTTCCGTCAGCATCCGCCAGCAGTTTAACTGGGGTAAAGATGGCGGCGGTACCATTCCATTAATTGTAATAGATGATGTGGTACAAATTGATCCGGCCACTAATTTACCAACGCTTGACAGATTTAACCAGTTGGATCTGTCTGAAGTAGAAAGCATTACTGTTTTACGGGATGCCAGTGCTGCCATCTATGGATCACGGGCATCGCAGGGCGCCATTGTAGTAAAAACAAAAAGAGGCAAAATAGGCACACCTAAAATTACTTACGCCGCAAAGTTTGAAACCAATGATGCTGTTAGTCATAGTAAAGCAATGAGCGCCCGGGAATATGGTATATTCTCAAACCGGTTACAGCGTGGTTTGGGCAATACAGCTACGGGTAACCCGAATAATTTTTTCTCAGCAACAGAATTGGCTGCAATGGATTCCCTGAATTATGACTGGCTGGCCAACGATTGGCAGCGGGCAAACGCCATGCAGCATTCAATTAATGTGAGCGGCGGATCTGACAGGGCTACCTATTTTGCAGGAGGCTCTTATTATACGCAGGGGGCCAATCTTGGTTCGCAGGATTTTAAACGCTGGACTTTCAGAACGGGTACCGATGTTAAGGTGGCCAATGGTATAAAGTTATCTGCCGTCGTTTCAGGAAGCAGTACTAACCAGGAAAAATCATTTACCAAGGTTAATTTCCAGGATGGATACGCCATTGGCGGAGAGCAGAATGATTACAATGTATTGCTGCACATGCCAAAATACATTCCCTGGCAGTATAAAGTTAACGGGGTAACCAGTTATGTATCTCCGGTGCTGGGACCAAACAAAACAGGTTCTGCAACCGGCAACAACTCTTTGTCTAACTGGAATTATTATACATTGCTCAACAATGGATCTTTTACTTCCAACAAAAACTTCAGCTACACAGCCAACTTCGCATTGCAATATGATGTTCCTTTCATCAAGGGGCTGGCAGTGAGGGGTGCGTATGCAATATCAAATACTTCCAGCAATACAGAGCAGGTACAAATGCCTATTGTATTTTACCAGGGAACCAACCTGGCGACAGCAAATAATCATTTGTACAGCCCAACCACTACCTGGAGTTCTTTTACCAACAGGTCTAACTCAAGGGTTACCTACGACAATACAACCGGTGCACTGGAGCAAATCAATTTCTTTGTGAATTACGATAAGAGTTTTGGTGATCATAGTATTGCTGCGGTATTTTCCGGAGAGCGTTCAAAAGTTACTTCTGAAGATCGTTACCAGATTTGGGACAACCCTGCTCCGGGTATCTACAATGGTACTTCAGTTTCTACCCTGGGCGTTTTGAACCCTCAAAACTCAATCACCTTCCGGTCAGAAGGTGGAACGATGTCTTACCTGGGCCGTGTGAACTATAGTTTTAAAAACAGGTACCTGGTGTCATTCAATTTCCGCAGCGATGCCTCCAGCAAATTTGCACCGGTGAATTACTGGGGCTTTTTCCCGGGTGTGTCGGTGGGCTGGATTGTTTCCGATGAGCCGTTCTTTAAATCAAAATGGATGAATTATTTAAAAGTTCGTGGTTCTTTGGGCAAAACAGGTAATGACAATGTAAAAGCATGGAAATGGTTGCAATTGTATAACATTCTTCCTGCCTCAGGAATGGCTTTTGGCGCCAACGGCGGCCTTTTCACCTATGGCATTACACCGGAAGCATCTCCCAATCCCGACATCCGGTGGGATAGAACCATACAAAGAAATATAGGTATTGATTTCTCCATGCTGAAAAACCGTTTATCGGTTAATATAGATGGTTATTACAATTCATCTACTGATATGCTTACCCTGATGGCAGGAGCAATCAATGTTCCCATATCAGCGGGTGGTGCATATGCTGAGCAAAACTATGGTGCTGTTAATTTCTGGGGTACAGAAATTGCTGCCACGTGGAAGGATAATATTGGTAAGAATTTGAGTTACTCAGTTGGAATGAACTTCGGCTGGTCTGATAATAAGGTAAAAAAATACCTGGATCAGCCATTCAACTATGAATCTACATTTGCCGGCAAACAACGTGAAGGCTATTCGCTTATTAATGCCCAGTATGGTTATCAAACCTGGAAACAAACATCCACTGGCGATGGTATTCTCAGAACAGATGCTGACCTGGATGCGTATTGGGGTTATCTTACTGATTTAGCTACCAAGGCAGGAACCACCCCATTATACAATGCAGGCAGTGCAAATATTTCTACCCGCACAGGTATGAGAAAAGGCATGATGGCGTATGAAGACCAGGCCGGCGATTTGAATGCCGCTACAAAAACAATTGGCGGTAAGAATGGCCGCATCAGCGATGATCAGGATTATGTAAAACTTACCAAAAGCAGCCGCAGTTATGGTATTACTACCAACCTGAGTATCGCCTGGAAGTCAGTAAGCCTGATGGCCCAGATTGCTACCAGCTGGGGCGGATGGAATAGTTTGGACCGTGTAAAACAGGGAACCGCCAGCACCAATGCAGGCTGGTCTAACGTGCCATACCTGAATGATATGTATGACTCAACCGATAACCCCAATGGCATTTACCCCAATATGGCCTTTTATGACAACGCCTATAAAAACTCTGATTTCTGGACAATGCCAAATTTCAGGTGCGTGGTGCGCTCATTAAGTATCGGTTACACATTGCCAAAAGCATTGCTCACGAAAGCGCACATCTCCAACGCCAGGATTATTTTATCAGGGTTTAACCTGTGGGATTTGTACAATCCGTATCCCGGTAAGTTCCGCAATATGTATGATGCACCCAATGTAGGTTATCCAACATTGCGTACATGGGCGCTTGGTGTTAATCTTGGGTTCTAACTTTAAATTACTGTTCAACAAATACTATATGAAAAATAAAGCATTATATCTTGTATTGACTATGGCAACTATAGCAGCCATGGCAACAAGTTGCAGAAAGAGCTATCTGGAACAAATGAAAAGCTATGATAAATACGATGAGGGAACAGTTTTTTCCAATGAATCGCTAACCGGTGCCTATATAGACCGCATTTATAATTATACTTTTGGCGCCTACAGAAGCCCGACGCAGGCAGAAACAACGCTGGGTTCTTATGATGATTCTAAAACCAGGCTCACCGAAGAAATTGGCGCAGGCGGAACCGTAGGAAATTATATCAACCCAAATAAAACCATTCAGCTCGCCGCTGAAGCAGATGCTTATTATGGAGGAACCCTTACTACCGGCATCGTTAACAATCCATATACCCGTATCCGTTTTGCCAATTTTATTCTTGATAATATAGAGGTATTAGGCGGTGTATCGCTGTCTCAAACATTCAAGAATACGGCAAAAGGACAGGCATTTTATTTCAGGGCACTGCAATATTATTACTTAGTACGTACATACGGTGGTGTACCTATCGTACTTCATGTGCAGCAGGCAAGCAGTACCGATTCAACCCTCCGGATTCCCAGGGCTACTGCCACAGAATGTTTTGTGCAGATAAACAAAGATTTTGATTCTGCGGCTGCGTTGTTGCCTGCTGTTTGGCCGGGTGCGTCAACCAATTATGGAAGGTTTACCAGTGCGGCTGCTTTAGCGATGAAAAGCCGGGTTACACTTCTTGCTGCCAGCCCGCTGTTTAACAGCGATTGGGACAATCCGGGCAGTGCCAAATGGGGAGCAGCCCTGGAAGCCGGTTTGAAGGCTGAGACTTTTCTAACGTCCAGCGGTTATGGATTATACGGCAGCACTGCGAAAGAGTGGGAGCAAATGACCTATGTAACTGATAATGCCTTTAACAAGGAAGCTATTTTTACTTTATTGCTTTCCAATAATATCACCAGTTCTGTTGGTTACAACAATAGCTGGGAAAATGCCGTAAGACCCAAAGATTACAATGGCGGCGGAGGGGTTTCTGCTCCCAAAGGAATGCTGGATCTTTTTCCATTAGCCAATGGCATGCGCCCAACAAAAGCCAACGGTTATGTAGATACGTTTTTCTTTGAAAACAGGGATCCGCGTTTCTACCGCACATTTGCTTTTTCCGGCGCAAAATGGGGCAGAAATAATGCAGCTAACCGGAACACTTTCTTTTACAGGTGGAGACCAAGCGCCGCCGGAGCTGCTGTGTATTACGGAGCCAATAGTGGTAACCAGACAAGCAGCCCTGCAGTGGTTCGTAAATTTTCAAACCCTGCAGCAGACAGCACTGTTGGCTGGGCATTTTCCGGTACTGATATTTTTGAATACCGTTATGCAGAGCTATTGCTGAATATTGCAGAATGTTATGCAGCAAAAGGGGATGTTGGCAATTGCCTCACTTATTTAGGAAAAATCAGGGCCCGTGTAGGCATACCCGCGGCAGGTAATTATGGTATTGGAACCCTGGCAGATAAATATGCTGCTATTGAAGCGGTTTTATATGAACGCCGCGTGGAACTTGCTTACGAGGGTAAACGCTATTGGGATATACAAAGGTGGTTGCTGTACAATGGGGAATCTGCCACCAATCCAACTGCAAACACCGTTTCCAAACTGGGTCTTACGCCAATCAATGGTACCAACCGGACAGGTTATTACTGGCAGGCTATCAATTTCACCAGTGCGGATCCGTTAACAGCAGCAGACAGGAATATACTGGTTGACCCGGATGCGGCTAACTTTGCCGCTCAGATTGCCAATCTAAAGGCATTGTACAAATCCAAGTTTGTTATGACAACGTTGGATCAGGCAATGGACAGGGATGGTAATGCGCCGGTAAATATTTTATACAGGCCCAATTATTATCTTTCAGGCTTATCTGCAAC
This sequence comes from Chitinophagaceae bacterium, assembly GCA_031424135.1. Taxonomy (GTDB): domain Bacteria; phylum Bacteroidota; class Bacteroidia; order Chitinophagales; family Chitinophagaceae; genus JACMLD01. The sequence goes on along the minus strand of JANPGT010001134.1, from coordinate 2,464 downwards.
AGTGTTATCCTTTAACCCATGGTTACAACAAAATGTAGGATGGATGGATTACAGCGGAGGTGCAGGTACTTTTAATTCAACACAATAAAACAACAGTAACCCGTCCCAATACATACAACACCCGGGTATCGTATGTATTGGGCTTTCTTTTACCGTGCTGCGAAATTTCCGGTTGCTTTTAACAGCTATTGCTGAAAAGCTGATTGAATACTGACCCGCTTTACTACACCCTGGTTATAGCTTTGAACCATAGCTGCCTATAATGAAGTTTGTCTGCGGCGGCGGTAGATCGTTATTAAAAAAAAAGAAAAAGGCGAAGAATATTTTTACGACAGACGTCTGATAAAGTATAAATAAATTTTACTGATGAGTATACATTTTAATAAACTGGTTGTAACTGGTATTCTGCTGTTAGCTGTGATAAAATCAAATGCGCAGTACCCTGATATTCCATCAGATGTACAGAAAGCTTCCGATTCATTAATGAAAGCGGCCAACCGTCATTCTGATTCTGCCTGGGCGATAGCTTACCCCATCATTAAGAAAGAAGCGGCTGAAGGCAAACCTTATATACCGTGGGCCTCACGCGTTGACGAATTGCCACAGTCGCCCGTGGCTGCTTTTCCCGGGGCAGAGGGTGGGGGCAAGTTCAGTTTTGGCGGTCGTGGCGGTAAAGTGATCGTGGTAACCAACCTGGACAATGATGGCCCGGGTAGTTTCCGCTGGGCCTGCGAGCAGGGCGGTGCAAGAATTATTGTATTTAATGTGGCGGGTATCATCAGGATTACATCACCGGTGATTATCCGCGCACCGTATATAACTATTGAAGGACAAACCGCACCCGGCGATGGCGTTTGTATTGCCGGCGAAACTGTGTGGATAAATACGCACGATGTCATCATCCGTTTCATGCGTTTCCGCCGCGGCGAAACATGGGTAGGCAGAAGAGATGATGCCATTGGTGGGAATCCCATTGGCAATATCATGATAGACCATGTTAGTGCCAGCTGGGGACTGGATGAAAATATGAGTATGTACCGCCACATGTACAATGACAGTACCGGGAAGGCGGAAGACAAATTTCCTACAGTAAATATTACTATTCAGAATTCCATTTTTGGCGAAGCACTGGATACCTGGAACCATGCATTTGGCAGTACGCTGGGCGGAGAAAATTGTGCATTTGTCCGCAACCTCTGGGCAAACAATGCAGGCCGTAATCCTTCTGTAGGATGGAACGGTATTTTCAATTTCGCCAATAACGTGGTATTTAACTGGGTACACCGTTCCATAGATGGCGGCGACTACCGCGCACAGTTCAATATCATTAATAATTATTTTCAACCGGGCCCCGCTACACCCAAAAACAATGTTGGGCATCGGATATTAAAGCCGGAAAGCGGCAGAAGCAAACTGAAAGAAAAAGTATATGGCCGGGCTTATGTAAATGGCAATATCATGGAAGGTTATCCTGACATCACAAAAGACAACTGGAATGGCGGAGTGCAGGTAGAAGAAATGCCCAATACAGGCGAATACACCAGTGAAATAAAATGGAAGACGCCCTTACCGATGCCCGCCATGACTATATTGCCTGCTGCCGCTGCTAAAACCTATGTGCTTGCCAATGCAGGTGCCCTGCTGCCCAAAAGAGATGCGGTGGATGCACGTATTGTTGAGCAGGTTAGGACGGGTAAAATTGTATACAGCGACAATGTGAAACTACCGGAAACACAATTCAAACACCGCCGCATGCCGATAGATTCTTATAAGATAGGCATTATAACAGATCCGGCGCAGGTGGGTGGTTATCCGGAATACAAAGGCGCTCCTTATAAAGACAGCGATAACGATGGAATACCCGATGAGTGGGAGAAAAAGAAGGGGCTTAATCCTAATAATGCAGCAGATGCCGCGCAGTATGCAAAAAGTAAAAGCGGGTATACCAATATTGAGGAATACCTGAACAGTGTAGTGCCCATTGGTATTGTACGGCCTGCAGCGCTACCGGCAGTAAAAAAATAAACTGCAGCAGGAGGTTGCTGCAATGCGTATGAATGACTGCGCTGTTTAACCTTGAGTAAGGCCATCATAAGGATGCCATGCGGGCAAATGTATTGTGCTACATTTACGGAACATAAAAATGCAATTGCTGTGAACCGCATTCAACCATATTTTTTTGTACTTATTACTGTGTTAATCACGGGTGCTGTGCCACAGTGTCTCTATGCACAAAAAAAGGACAGACCGCAGCTACCACTGTACCTGGATGCAGGAAAGAAGCTGGTGTACACAGCTGACCAACTGGGTAACCGTATTCCTGATTTTTCTTATTGTGGCTATAAGGCTTCTGAAGCTACCATCCCGGATGCGGCTGTAAAAGTGATTGTTCCGCCCGTAAAAGGAGATGCCACATTACGCATTCAATCTGCGCTTGATTACGTTGCGGGTTTACCGCTGGATG
>JANPGT010001133.1:0-16641 GCA_031424135.1 Chitinophagaceae bacterium | reverse complement strand
AACGCGGCTCCGCAGGGAGTAGAAATCGCCCTTCTTGAGGATAAGAAACTGGTAGAACTGCATAACGAGAAAACGGATGCCAGTTTTGCTGTGGGAGATTTATACCTTGGAAAAGTTAAAAAGCTTATTCCGGGGTTAAATGCTGCATTTGTAGATGTGGGGTTTGAAAAGGATGCTTTTCTTCACTATACAGATCTAAGCCCCTATGCCCGCTCTTTGCTGAAGTTTACCCAAGTGGCCATAAATGACCAGCAGGAAAATGGTTTTGATTTCGGCCAGTTCCAGGTAGAACCGGAGATTATCAAAACGGGCAAGATAAACGAGGTATTGGGTGGCAAGCCCAATATACTGGTCCAGATTCTCAAAGAACCAATTGCAGCAAAGGGCCCCCGTCTCAGTTGCGAAATTTCATTGCCCGGCCGTTTCGTGGTCATCACTCCCTTTAATGATATTGTAGCGGTTTCCAGGAAGATTCATTCTTCTGATGAAAGAAAGCGCCTGCAGAAAATTATTGAAGCTATTAAACCCAAAAATTTTGGGGTGATTGTACGTACCGCCGCCGAGGGAAAGAATACAGCAGAACTGCACGAAGACCTGCTGGCATTGGTAGAAACCTGGAAAATTATCCAGCGCAACCTGAAGAGCGCCGTGGCACCTGCAAAAGTGCTGAGCGAGCAAACCAAGACCACCAGCATTCTGCGCGATTTACTGAATGAAGATTTTAACCGCATTGTAGTAAATGATAAAAACATTTACAACGATGCCAAGAATTATATCCAGCGGATTGCCCCTGAAAAAGCAGACATCGTTTCCTTCTACCATAATGGATCACCCATCTTTGATCAGTATGGTGTTACAAAACAGGTGAAAGCCGCTTTTGGAAAAACGGTGAACCTGCCCAGTGGTGCCTACCTTATTATTGAGCATACAGAAGCCCTGCACGTTATAGACATCAACAGCGGGTATAAGAGTGTAAGCAATAACCAGGAGCAGAATGCCCTGGAGACCAATATGGAAGCCGCGGATGAAATAGCCCGCCAGTTGAGGCTGCGTGATCTGGGTGGTATTATTGTGGCGGATTTTATAGACATGAAGCTGCCGGACAATAAGCGCAAGCTGATGGAAGCCATGGAAGGTTTTATGCGTACAGACCGCGCAAAACACGCCGTGCTGCCCATTTCAAAATTTGGGTTGATGCAGATTACCCGCCAGCGCATGAAGCCGGAGGTAAACATCAATACCCAGGAAATCTGCCCCAGCTGCAACGGCACCGGCAAAATATCCAGTGCACTGATACTGGAAGACGAAATAGAAAAGAATTTAAACTACCTGCTTACCCATAAGCATACAGATCTTTTCCTGGTAGTGCATCCTATTATGTATGCCTACCTTACCCGTGGTGGTATCTTTAGTTCAAAATTGTGGAAATGGCGCTGGAAGCATAAGAAGCATATCAAGCTCAAAGAAAACACCAACTACCACCTCACAGAGTTTCATTTTTACGACAAACACGAGGAAGAAATTAAATTATAAAAAAAGCCCTGGTAATTACCGGGGCTTTTTTTGGGCTTGGTTACAATGCATTGTAGTAGTTAACCAGCCTGGTCAACTGGTCCGTATTTTTTAAATTGGGTTTTTCTTTGTCAAAATACTGGATTAACTGTTCTTTTTTATCGGCAAGTACCTCCAGTAAAAAGTTCTTTTCCTTCTTTAACCTGCTCATTTTACCGTTGCTGAAGAGGTAAATATTTTCGGTCGTTTCCATATCCCTTGCCAGCTCCCCGGACAGTTCATTTTTTTTTTCTGCAATGGACTTGGTAATTGATTTAAGCAGGGTACAGCGGCCGGCGGATAACACCTGGTAAAAATTAGATTCCTGTTGCCGATCAACCGCCGGAAACCCTGTTTGAAAAATGTAGGTAGTAATACCTGCGGCGCTGGTATCGATGTAGCTGATTTCCTTCACGGAACCCCGTTCTATAAAAGCTTCAATATTATTGCTGGTAATAAAAACAGTGGTCTGGTCCAGCAGGTTAATTTTTGTTTTCACCTTTACAAAAGTTCTTCCTTTGGCCAGTGTAATAACTGCGTAATGAAAGGCAGGGTCAAAAAAAGGATGACCGTTTACGTCCTCGTATTTTTTTTCAAAAGGACGGCCATTTACATCGCTGATAGACACCTGGTCGGCCCATTTTCCGCCAATCACAATGCCGTTGTTTTGTCCGCCGGCAGTGCAAATGAAAATGGTATTGATGAGTAAGTAAAGAAAAAAACGCATGCAGTAATTTTTATAGATTGAAGGTAGTATAAAAAAAATCAGGACCCGTTGCGGGCCCTGATTTGCAAAAACAAGAAACAGTATTTTCTTATTTAGGATTTTTCGTTGGAGAGGCGCCAGAAGCCGCGGGGTTGTAAGCCAGTTCATTGTCCGGCACATCCCAGTAATCCAGGAAGCCATACTCTATGGTAGCATTGGTATTCAGTGCACCGGCAGCAGAGATTACTACGCAGCCCGTACGTGTTTTACCAGGTGCTATAATATCCCAGCGGCGGGCATCGTAGAAAGAAAGTCCTTTGAAAGCAAGGCCTATCCTTCTTTCCCTTCTCAATTCTTCATAAGCAGCAGCCTGGGTTAAACCTGTTGCGGTGGCAGGCAGCGCTGCACCCTGGTAAGCCCGTACATCGTCTATCAACTTTACGCCTGCGTCTACCTGACCGGTCATGATCAGTGCTTCCGCTTTCATCAGTGCATTTTCTTCGTAAGTGGCAGCCAGTGTAATTTCATTGGCACCGGAAGCCGTATTTGACCAGGTGATTACACCGGGCAAACTGTTGCCACCATTGGTAAGGCTGTAGCGGGTGTTGAACGCATTACCACGGTCTGTGTTGAAGATACCCACAGAAGTAAGTGTGCGTACGTTGTTGTCTTTTCGTTTATCACCAGCCCTGAATTCCTGTACAAAACGCTCGCTCAATTTATAGGTACCTGTGGCGGCCCCATTGGATTGGATTTTATCGGCAATGGTAGTACCGAGGAAATCACCATTGGCATCTGTGCGGCCAGTGAAGATGAAGTCGGTAGCAGTTACACCATTGTTCACCAGGGTTAAAATGCTGGCCCACTGTGCAGATGTCATGGCAGATTTCAGGTTGTTCACCAGTATGTTTCTTGCCTTCATGGTATTGATGCTGTGCAGCCACATGCTCTGTGTTAACACACCACCTTTACCTTTCTGCAGGAAGCCCGGGATCATTTTGCCCAGCACATCCTCATAGTCCCCGGTAGATGTAACCGCGGCTAATGCAGCTGCTGCTTTGTCGTAATTAGCATTTGACTCTGCAATGATGGCTTCTTTTGTAACATAGTTGCCATTGGTTTTTGCAGCAGTGGTAGCTTCATTCTGAATTAGACCTGCATAGTAAATAGAACCGATTCTGCCGTAGGCAAAACCCTTCCACCAATAAGCCCAGGCCTGCACTGTTGCTTTCTTGCTGGCCGCACCGCTGCCTGAAAAAGTAGTAGCAGCCGCTATTTCCAGTACAGAATTGGCGGCCGTAATCATATTGTACATGTACGCCCACTCATAGAATGTAACATTGCTGCCCTGCTGTGCATTTACATTAATAGCTCTTAACAAAGCATATTGTGTATTTATGGCGCTGGGATTTAATACCACGGTGCCGTTGTCAAGTGTAACCTTGTTAGGACAACCAACCTGGTTCATAAAAGCATTGGCTGCTTCAGCCCCAATCTCGTCGCCCATGAGCGCCTGGAAACCGGTGGCACCTGCCCAAAAGCGGCCAAATACGCCATCAGAATATTTAAGGTCATAAAAGCCGTTTCTGTAAATAGAACCCTGGGCCAGTGAAATCACCCCGGTTTCATTTTGTGCACTCTGCGGGGTAGGCTGGTTAACGTTGGTAATATCCAGTTGTTTCTTGCAGGAGGAAATACCCAAAGCAACAACCAGTGCACCTATGATTATTTTATTATTCTTCATGTTTGCTGAGTTTTAAGATTAAAATTAGAATCCAACATTTAAACCAATGGTATAAGCCCTGGTGTTGGGGATAGAGTTGTGATCAACACCACGGTCAAATGATGAATTGGATGCACCTGAACTGATTTCAGGATCAAAGCCGGTGTACTTGGTAATGGTAACCAGGTTACGGCCAGACAACACCAACTGGAGGCGCTGGAAGGTTTTGATCTTAAACAGTTTTGCAAAATCAACAGCAACGGACGCATTACGCAAACGTCCAAAAGAAGCGTCTTCGTAGAAATAGTCCTTAGTACCATTGTTGGCACCTGCCTGGTAAATACCGCGGTAGAAAGCAGTATAAGCATGTGTTACACCATTGATAGTAATAGGCTTGGTATAATCGCTGGAGATACCATCGCGGTACATCCACTCTTTTGTTTGATTGTACAAATGGCTGCCATATACCCAATCCCACTGGAAGCTGAATGATAAGAATCCTTTGAAAGAAAAGTTATTGATAAAGCTCATGTTAAACTTGGGGTTGGGGTCGCCAAACGCATACTGACCGGGTGAGTTTACCGGGCGTTTTGTAGCAGTATCCACTACATAACCATTGCTGGCTACAGCATACTTGCCCTGGTTGGCTTTGGCTATAAAAGGCTGGCCGGTATTAGGGTCAAGCTGGTTTACATCTGTCAATACAAGAAAGCCGAAAAGCTGCCCGATTTTCAAACCTGGTTTCAATGTAATACCTGTTGAACCTGCATTGCTGATAACTACTACATCAGGTCCTTTGATGCTGGTGATCTCAGAAGTCTGGTGAGAGAAATTTGTGGTCATATTCCAGGTAAAATTCTTCTGATTCACCACATTCAGGTTCAATGAAGCCTGGATACCGTTGGAACCCAAACCAAACGCATTGTCTTTAACACTGCCCACGCCTGCAGAGGGAGCTACATCTACCTGGTAGATAGCATTATCTGTATTCCTCTTCCAGTAGGTAACAGATAAATTGGCGTTTTGCAACCAGGAACCTTTAAATAAACGGAAGCCCAGATCAGCACCAAATTCCAGTTCCTTTGATAATTCCACACCCAGCAGCGGATTAGGGTTAGAAGTAGGGAAGGTGAAAACGCTGTTGGGACCCATGTTGGCTGCGCCCAGTACCGGGAAGCGGTCAAAGGCCCTTGGCTGAATACCCGCTTCACCATAAGCGCCCCTCAGTTTAAAATCAGAAAATACATTGGCAATTTTCGAATTTTCCCAGAACTTGAATTTGGAAATGTTCAGGTAGGCATCTCCACGGGGAAAAGTTTGTGCGGTGGCGCCACTGCCAAATGCAGAGGAGAAATCGCTTCTCACACCTATAGAAGCACCGGCTACTTCACCCCACTCAAAACGCTGGTTGGCCAGGAAACCGTAAGTGATAAATGGTTCTATATAATCAGAAATAACTTTGTATATACCAGCCTGTGTAGCATTCCATGGGGAATAAGCAGGAGCATCATAACCATAAGCAGAAAACTGTTTGTACAGGTTTTTACGGTAGTCAAAAGCAACTGTAGTAGTTGTTCTTAACGGTATCTTGATATGAAAGTCTTTTTCGAAGTCCGTACGTGCTGTAGCAGTACCTATAAAATTCTGGAAAGTGGTCCTTTCTACGTAGTTGTCAATCTCCCCTGTAGAAGATCCGTCAGCTGCGTTATTGGGATTATAGTTGCTATAGTAAAATTGATTATATACCGCGTTCTGGTTGAATTCCTGATCTTCATAGCGGTAAGTAGTATTGGCATTTTTTACGTTCAAACCATATTTTGCATCCAGTTCAAAGAACTTAGGAAACTTATAGTTTAAATTGAGGTTCTGCACAATGTCTACATTATTAATCCTCGTGCTGGTATATTGGTTTACATAGTTGGGATTGGCGGCATTCACGCCGGCAGCATCCCCTACGTAAACGCCATAGTTACCATCAAAATCTTTGTATTGGTAGTTGGCAAAAGGTCTGGTATTGTTAAGCGAGTAAACAATGCCACGGCCGGTCTGATCGTTCAGCGTATTTTTTGTGTAAACTAACTGCGTAAGGCTGGTAAATCTCAAACCTTTGGCCAGTTCCAGGCCCAGCTTCGACGTAATATTGGAACGTTCATAATCGCCATTGCCTTTAAAATTTGAGTTCTGTTTGTTGTTGGAAGCAGAAAGAATGAAATCTACTTTATCCCTTGTACCGGACAATGTAACAGAATTGTTTAACACATAGCCTTTCTGAAAAAATTCTTTATAATGGTCGTAGTATTTCAGGTTGGCATTGTACGGCTTTTCCGCATAGCTGGTGGTGCTCAAAGCGCTGTACTGCACATTGGCATCGTATACACCTACTGCTGAGTCAAAAGTCAGCGGAGAACCGTTTGATTGAATTACATTCCCACTGGCGTCAGTTGCAAAAGCATGTTTGTCGGCCTTGTGTACATCACCCACATTCAGGAGAGAAGTTGTAGTTGCGCTGCTGCTTACATCTACGTTAATTCTTCCGCCCCTTGCTTTCTTGGTAAACAACTGGATTACACCGTTGGCACCCTGTGCACCATACAGCGAAGCTGCAGCTGCACCCTGTACTACCTCTACTCTTTCAATAATATTCACGTCAATAGAGTTAAAGTCAGAAGCACGGATTTCCAATCCATCAAGCAAAATCATAGGCGAAGTTCCACCTTGTACGGTGTTAATACCCCGAAGAAGTATGTTCAGGGGCTGACCTGGATTACCATTGGTACTGGAGATTTGCGCTCCGGCTACCTGGCCCACCAGCTGTTGTCCTACGTCGCCGGTGCTAACTTTAACCTGGTTACCGATGTTAACAGATTCAACTGCTACACCAAGCTTCTTTTTACTGGTAGCGGCACCTACACCCGTAACCACTACTTCGCTCAGCGCAAGGTTGCTGGCAGTAAGGGTAATGTTTTGTGTGGTGGAACTGGTAAGTACAATCTGTTTAGTGTCGAAACCTACACTGGAAAGCAGCAGTGTAGTACCTGGTTTAACGGATAATTTGAAAAGTCCGTTGGCGTCTGTGGTAGTACCACGTTTGGTAGTTTTTTCCTGAACTGAAACCCCCGGAATCGGATTGCCTTTTTCATCGGCTACCTTTCCTGAGATCTCAACATTTTGGGCGAGGGCTGCTTGCATAAGCATAACCATCCCCACTAAGCAAATTAGCAGTTTTCTCATGTTAGTTTAGTTTTGATGTGAAGGATTAAAATTAACTTAAAAATGATACACGGCCAAAACATGCTATTAAGTTGATTTTGGCCATATGAATATGAAAATATTTAATATGTGTTTTTATTTGTTGATTATCAATATGTTGAAACTTACTAGCGAATCAGGTACCCATCGGCAGATGACAATGAAAAATAGTTTTCCGGGTCATTTTGCCGCTTACTGTTTATATAACCGGCAATAGCTTGATTACTTTCAGCTCCGAAGAGTTTTGAAAAGAGCATCACCGGTTGATCAAAGCATAACAAATACCCAATAAAAAACGCCCGGAATTTCCGGGCGTTTTTTTAGGACTGGTCAGTCAGTTAAAAATGTTTTTATTGTTTTTGAAGAATCAGCTTGGTTTGCCCCTGGCTGGCGCCACCATAATAAAAATCAGTTGAGATGGTGATAAAGCCTGTGCAGGAGAAAACATAGCCAGTACCGCCATATACGCTGGCAACTGCCGGGTAAGCACCGAAGTCAACTTTTGGAATGCTGACAGCTCCGGAAGCAGGGTCAACGTTTACCAGAAGTGGTTTAATTACTGAACCATAATCAGCATTTGGCCAAACCTGGGATAAATTAATCTGGTTGGCAGCGGGGCCATCCGTAACCTGCACCAGGTCTCCGGGAACCCAATCCTGCCAGTCGTCTCTTATCACTTTGTATGTTCCTGTCATGCCGCCTGTAAACGGACAAACCACATAGGCCGTAAAAGAGAAGGCAGATTTGTAGGCAGGGCCTGTAATTAAACCGCCACCACCGTTATCGCCTGCATTATTAATGTCGTAGGTCTTGCCGCTTTTAGTCACCGCTCTTGGAAAGAAAGTAAACAAAGAGCCCGGTGTAAATGAAGAGGCCGGGGCACCAAAACCGGTCGCCAGTTCCGCGGTTGTTACAGACAAGGCTACAGTAGAACCTGCCGTATAAGGAACGGATTTTACAAGTTTCCACTGAAGTGTATCGGTAGAGGTACCCAGTGTTGCATAGATTAAGATATGATCTACCGTTTCGCCCAGCGGGTACTGGTGTACCACAATACCTATTTTAGAAGTGCTGCTGGAGGTGTTAAGGTTGGCGCTGATCATGCTATCCTGTACCAGGTAAGAGCCTACCGCCAGGTTTTTAATGTCTGTAAGCGGGTTTATATTACCACCCGTTTTTTTGCATGAGTTCAATGCCGCGAGAGCGGCGCTGACCGCAAATATTATTATTAATAATTTCTTCATAGTTTCTCTTTTTAAATTATTTAATAAAATTATCAGGATTGTTATCCCAGAATACTTTCTGCACTGCGTTGCCCGGATCTTTCTGGGCGGGTGCATTGGAGTTCCTGTTTACAAATACTGATGGATAAAAGAAAGAGCGCATAAAGAAACCAGGATTGGGTACGGCTACTGCTATCTGTATACCGGCTGGTTTACCAGTTCTTCTCAGGTTATTATAAGACTCCAGGCCATTACCCCATAACGCCAGGTAGTATTCTGTCATTACGATGTTCAGACGGGAGTCGTTTGATGTAGCGGTATCGTAATTATTAAGCACAAGGGTAATATAATTGCTTACCTGTGTAGCGGTTGGCACATATTCAGGGTCAGGTGTTACGTTTACGGTGGCGGGGAAAGCCATCACCTTGCTGATAGAAGCAGTTACACCTTTTTGCAGTAAAGCACGCGGTGTTCCTGCGCTGGTGATACCCAATACAAGTGCAGCTTCTGCTTCAAGAAATGCTGTGTAGGAAGACAACCAGATAGGGTTGATGCCCGCTCCCTTGCCACCCATTTCCAGAACAACTGGTTTGAACTGGTTGGCATCAAACTCACCACCGGCAGGATATACGCCACCAGCTGTAGTAAAGTTGCCATCGGGCGGACCGCCGCTGTTGTCACCATGGTCCCTTCCATGATAGCCTTTACCAACGGTACAAAATGGCGTCTGGTCAGGAACGGATGGGTACCATGAAGGAAACTGTGATTTATCGAACTGCGACTTGGAGTAACAGGGGCAGGTAGAAGAAGTGGCCCATGAATAAGTACCTACCGGTCTGTAAAAATAATAACGGACCCTTGGGTCTCCGCTGGTATTATTGGGAATACCGCCATATTTCTGCGTGGTCAGCAGCCACATAAAATAATTGGAAAGGTATTCTCCGTTACCGCTGGCAGTATAATCAGTGGCATAATGAGAGTGCCTGCTGTCAGGCGAGGTAATGGAAGTTCCGTACCTGAATACAAAATCCTGTGCAGCTGTATTAATGAGGTTATTTTCAGTTAGCAGTGCCTGTATTTTGGTTGTTACGGAATTGTCTACCAGGCGCACCTGCATGTACAGTTTCAGTTTAAGCGTTTTTGCAAGCGTTAGCCAGTTGGCCTTGCTGCCTCCATAAAACAAATCGTTACCGGCAAAAGTAGCTGCATTGGGTTTTGCAAAATCTGCTATGGCGCTGTCAAGCAGGCCATGGGCGGCTGCATACACGCTGGCACCCCCATCTACTTTTGGAACCGTATTGTCATTGCCCAGGTTGGCTTCGGAATAGGGCACGTCGCCAAAATTATCCACCAGTATGCTTAAAGTATAAGCCTTCAGAATACGTGCTATGCCAGATTGCAGGTATTTCCTTTGAGACTGTGCCAGTGGAACCAATGCATTGGTATTGGTGAAAATACTTGAATATGCAGTAGACCACTGAAAATCGAAACTGGAAGGCGTGTAGCCATTCCTGTAAAATGGTCCGTTCCAGTGCTGCTGGCGGCTTAATTGTCCGCCATAATCGCCCGCATTGGTCCAAAATGTATTGAAGTCAAGCTGTACCTTATTCAGGTATAAATCCACATCCGCTGTAGAGGGGCTGGGGAAATTGGGGTTATTCAGCAACTTGTCGAATTGCTTTTTACAGGACGAGGCGCCTGTGATAAGCAGTATACCCAATATTGCAGGTAATATTTTTTTATAGTTCATAATTTACTTTTTAATGTTTTAGAAAGTTACTCTTATGCTGGCACCCATGCGGCGTGCAGATGGACCGGAAAGAAACTCAAGTCCGCGGCCATTGCTTACACCCAGACCTGATGCTTCAGGATCAAAATGTGTATACTTGGGAAAATTAGGTGCATAGTACCATAAATTGGTTCCGGAAAGACTGAGTGAAATGGAACCAAAAGGCAGCTTGGTCAATAACCTGGCAGGAATGCTGTAAGAAAGCGATGTCTCCCTCAGCCTGATACAGGTGGCATCATAGATGGCAGATTCATCGGCGGCACCATTGGTGATGCTGTTTCCATAGTAAGCCTGTGAAGAGGATATCTGGATATTATTTGGTTGTCCGTTTTCCAGTACACCCGGCAATATGTAAGAAGCTGCCCTGTCAAACTCGGTATCTTTTGTAACACCACGTCCTAAGAGCGCGCCGGCGGTACCTGAGAACATTTGTCCTCCCTGCGTATAATCCCACTGCATACGGAAGCTGAATGTTTTATATGTCAGGGTGCTGATGCCCGTTAGTTTGTACAATGGATTGGGATCGCCTATTACACCAATATCATTTGAGTTGATGTAATTGCCGTCTGTACCTACCAGGCGCAATCCTGTTTTAGGATCACGCTGAAAATAGTTGGACATAATTACGCCCAGCGGGTAACCATTTTTTGCAAAAGTGCCCTGGTTAGAGTAACCGGCAGTATTCACCTGGGGCAGGTAAGAAGGAATATCAGATACCATGCTCTGGTTTAATGTGTACAGACCGTCAACCTGCCATTTCCAGTTCTTGTTTTCTACAATGGCAACACCCAGCTGCACTTCAATACCTTTATTGGTTACGGTACCTGCATTGATTTGCTGTGCAGTATAACCTGTACCGGGGTCAAGGTCCCTTCTTAAGATCTGGTCGTTGGCCACCCTTCTGTACATGGTAAGGTCAAGCGAGATGCGGTTGCTGAAAAATTTACCCTCGATACCTGCTTCCAGTTCCTTCAGTAACTCTGGTTTCAGGTTTACATTCGGCAACAGGTTGGGAATAGAATTGACGTTTATAGAAGTTCCGGTAGAACTTACGAATTGTTTAGACGCTATGAACAAAGAAGTTCTTGTTGCGTACGGAGGAGGAAAGTTGGCACTGGTAGAGTAGCCAATCCTTAATTTTAAATAGTTGATATTTTTATTATTCTGCAGCGCCGGAATGGCGGAAGTAGGAATAAAAGAAAGGGCTGCATTGGGGTAGAAAATGCTCCTGTTCTTTTCTTCTACAGTAGATTTCCAGCTGTTACGTCCTCCTACTGTAAGAAAGGCGTATTCCTTGTAAGCCAGGGTTCCTGTACCAAAGACACCCAATCCAAGGGTTTCCTGAGAATATACAAGTGAGGTACCATTCTCGCTTGTAGTGGTATGATTAATAAAATTAGCATGGTTCATTAATCCAAATACCAATTGCTGGGTACTGGTCATGCCTGTTTGCTCGTAAATGTCTTTCCTGGCATTTACACCTGCATCTGCACTAAGCGTGAAATTGTTGTTCAGTTTGTGCCCAAAATTCAATAACAGTGTATGATCCCAGATGGTATTGGTACCGCTGGATGTTCTTAGTATACCTGTTGAGGTGGCAACCCCACCTTTATTCTGGGAATACTCCTGGTTTTCGGTATAACTGTCGTACCCAACCCTGTAAGTAAGGTTCAGGCTTTTTGCAATGTCATACTTGGTACTCATCTGGCCGTATACCCTGCTCACTTTGTCAACTGTAAAAGCGTTATACAGCGTCCATCTGGGGTTTTGAATACCATTGTCGTTACGGTAGTATACATGCCCGTGAGTAGAAGGTTTTTCGTAAGGAAGCCCCATCAGGTCAACCGCGGTAGGGGTATACATTACATTACCAAATACGGAGGTGTTCACCGCATTGTTACCATAGCTGTTGCTGGTGGGGGGAGATTTAACATTGGTTGAAACGTAGTTCATGGTACCGCTTATTGTAAATCTGTTGCTCAGCTTGGCAGTACCACCCACACCGAAATTGTTTTTGATAAGGCTGTTGCCGGGCAGGTAGCCTTTATCGTCTGTGTGGCTATAGTTCATATTGTAGTTAACGCCGGAAGCAGAACCTCCCAGGTTAACTGCCGTAGTGCTGGTAGTACCTGTTCTGAAAAAGCGCGGTACGCTGTTATAGTATTTGTAATCGTAGGGTACGCCCTTGTATTCAGGAAAATCTGCGTTCAGCGTAGATTTATCATAAGGGTGGGTAACCTGAGCGGGAGGGTTGGTAAATTTGGCGCCCCAGTTACTGAAGAACAACAGTCCAAGGCTGAGGTCAAAACCACCACCATAAGATTCGTTGTACTCAGGTAATATGGCTTTGGTAGAAAACAGCGATTGTGAAACAGAGATCTCTGTTTTTTTGCGGCTGGTCTGTGTAGACCCATTTTTGGTGGTGATAAGAATTACACCATTGCGGCCTGCCTCACCATACAGGGTTACAGCGCTCAGACCTTTCAGAATGTTTACGTTCTCAATATTGTTGGGGTCCAAATCCAGGAAACGGCTGGAGGTTTGGGTGCCATAGGTGAAATCTGAACTTGAGTTGGTAGAGCTGTTGAATGGAACGCCATCTACCACAAACAGCGGATCTGAAGTACCGGTAATGGTGCTGATACCCCTGATATTGATATTGGTACCGCTACCGCTTAGACCACTGGTAGCCAGTACGTTAAGACCAGGTGCTTTACCATTCAGGATCCTTCCCAAATCTGCTTCAGGTCTTAATTCCAGGTCTTTTTTGCCCACTGTAGAAACGGCATAACCAAGCGCTTTCTTTTCTCTTTTAATACCCAGCGCGGTTACTACTACTTCGCTTAATGCCTGGTTGGACGAATTGAGTACCACCACTAAGGAGGAGGAGGCCGAAACCTGCTGTTTGTCGAAACCAATGCTGGATATTACCAGTGTAGTGCCAGGCTTCGTTACCAGCTTGAAAATACCATTCGCATCTGTTGTAGTTCCTTTCTTCGAATTTTTCTCCTGCACCGAAGCCCCGGAAATCGGGTTCCCTTTGTCGTCGGAAACCTTACCGGAAACTTCCACAGTTTGTGAGACGGCTGTTTGACACAAAAACGCCAATCCCACTAAGCAGCTTAGTAGTTTTCTCATTTTGTTTTGATTTGGTTAAGAAGTTATTAAAGCTATGTTAAAATGGACGAAATACAAAAAACAGTTATGAGCGGTCTGTTGCATTTTTGAGCAATTTCAATGGTAAAACCTGGCTAAAAAATGCTTCCTGAAGGAGTTGTTTGCAGCGTTAATTTTACATTAAAATTATTTCCATATGACATAACTTTCAATTTGAATGGTGCAATATTATCGAATCGGCCAGTTTTTAATATATTTAATTAATTTTAATGTGATTCTGTCCGGTTTTGTCAAAAACCATCAAAAAGGCGGGTTTCTATTTTTTTTTGGTTACGGGAGCAGTTAAACCGGTTTTTATTTTTTGCCGCCATACTACAGATTTTCAGCCAGTTGCGCCCTTGCCTGGAAGTGGAGGGCTGTTAGACACTGCTGTTTAATTGAGCTGTAGTATGTTAACTTTCAATTACTTATGGATGTTCAATTGAATGACCGTAATATTTATGCATAACCGAAAAAGTTATTCACAGCTCCAAAAAATAATTTTGTAGTGTGGCGCATATTTGTAATTTAGTGCAAGAATTTAATGGGTTAGTAAGTAAAGGGCCGGTAGTAATACTGGCCCTTTTACTTTTAAATCCACTCCCCCCAGCTGTTAACTTTCTTTGCGCCGTTGTTATTAATTAAATACCTCTGCAATAGCCATCATTTAACTTTCTGCATGTTGATTTTTTCGGTCATTGAATATCATGACTGTTGCATTTTTATTTCACTGTTCTTTTTTTTTGATCGCAGCCTGTCTGCAACGAAACTGAATTTTATTGCTTTGTTGATGCGCCTGCGTTCATCTGATCTGGTTGGTTCTTATCTTTAATATATGAGTAAAGTAAAAACAGGATTCTTTTGCCAGAACTGCGGATACGAAAGTGCCAAATGGCTGGGCAAATGTCCTTCCTGCAATGAGTGGAATACTTTTGTGGAAGAGATTATTCAAAAAGAAAATACCAAAACATCCAATAACAGGTGGGACGATTATACAGCTGAAAAGACTGAACGCACCGTTTTGCTCAGCAATGTAAAGAGCAGCGAGGAGCGCCGCATCGCCACTGCCGATACGGAACTGAACAGGGTATTGGGCGGTGGCATTGTTCCGGGAAGTATGGTGCTGGTAGCGGGTGAACCGGGTATTGGTAAATCAACCCTCTTTCTGCAGGTAGGCCTGCACTTAAAAGATATTGTAACATTGTATATCAGCGGAGAAGAAAGTGCCCAGCAGATTAAAATGCGTGCAGACCGGCTAAACATCAGGAACGATAATTTCTACCTGCTCACAGAAACCAATACGCAAACCATCTTCCAGGAAATAAAGAAGTTGAAACCGCAGCTGGTAATTGTAGATTCTGTGCAGACACTGCAGACGCCCTATATAGAATCTTCTCCGGGCAGCATCTCACAAATCAGGGAGAGTGCAGCAGAACTGCAACGCTTTGCAAAGGAAACCAACACCCCGGTATTCTTAATCGGCCATATTACCAAAGATGGCAATATTGCAGGCCCCAAAGTACTGGAGCATATGGTAGATACGGTACTGCAGTTTGAAGGCGATCATCATTATGCCTACCGTATATTAAGAACTACCAAAAACAGGTTTGGCAGTACTGCAGAACTGGGTATTTATGAAATGGGTGCAGAAGGCATGCGGGGTGTGCTGAACCCCAGTGAAATATTGATTACCCAGAAGGAAGATCAACTGAGCGGCATTGCTATTGCCGCCGCTATAGAAGGCATGCGGCCGTTGTTAATAGAAGTACAGGCCCTGGTTACGCAGTCTGTCTACGGTACACCGCAACGCACCGTAAGTGGTTTTGATCTCCGGCGCCTGCAGTTGCTGCTGGCAGTACTGGAAAAAAGAGGTGGGTTTCATTTTGGTGTAAAAGATGTTTTTTTAAATATTGCAGGCGGGTTTAAAATTGAAGATCCTTCTATTGAACTGGCGGTGCTCTGCGCACTGCTGAGTTCTTACGATGATACCAATGTACCCATGAATATCTGTTTCGCAGGCGAAGTAGGGCTCAGCGGTGAGATTAGGGCAGTAAACCGCATTGAACAGCGGATTGCAGAAGCTGAAAAATTAGGGTTCGAAAAAATCATTGTTTCCAAATACAATCAGAAAGGACTTTCAAAACAGAAATTCAATATAGAGATTGTTACTGTAGGCAAGGTAGAAGAAGTATATGCCCTGCTGTTTTAGTATGATGCCACTTGCTACCATATGGAATGATTTCTCTCACTTGTTTTTCCCGCATGTATGTGCCGGCTGCGGTACAGATATTGTAAGCAGGCAGTCGCCCCTGTGCATGTACTGTGTAAACCGACTGCCCATTACCAATTTTCATTTGCATGCCAATAACCCGGTAGAAAAATATTTCTGGGGAAGAATGCCCCTGGCAGCCGCCACTTCTTTGTGTCATTTTACAGCCGGCTCGTTGATACAGCACCTGCTGCACCAGCTTAAATATAAAGGCAATAAGGAAGCCGGTGATTTTATGGGAAGAATGATGGGGCAATCAATACAGCGGGCAGAACGCTTCCAGGGTATTGATATGCTGGTGCCCCTGCCTTTGTTCGCCGCCAGGCAAAAAAAAAGGGGCTATAATCAGTCTGCTGTTTTGTGCAATGGCATGGCCGGCATACTGCGGTTGCCTGTAAACGAAAACGCGGTGCTGCGGCTTTCCGCTACTGAAACACAAACCCATAAAAATCGTATTGAGAGATGGATGAATATGGAAGGAAAATTTGAACTGTCCAATCCGGCGGTGATTGCAGGCAAGCACCTGCTGCTGGTAGACGATGTGGTAACTACCGGTGCTACCCTGGAAGCCTGCGGCCACGAATTATTGAAGGCCGGGGGTGTTACCTTAAGTATTGCTACGCTTGCATATACTGTTTAATTAAAAAAAACGTTTAAGCGTTGTGTAGTATTTTTGATAAGCAATGAAGCAAGCACTCTTTTATACCGGTATCGTATTCTTTATTGTACTTTCTGCATGTAAGAAAGATACATTTATCACAGGCAAAGATGCCCTTGTGCTGCTGAGCGCTGATACGCTGCGCTTTGATACCGTATTTACTACTACGGGCTCAGTTACCCAGTTGTTTAAAATCACCAACGGCAACAACCAGAAACTGCGCATTGATAATGTAAGTCTCAAAGGTGGAACAGCCTCTTCTTTTAAAATAAATGTAGACGGCGTTGCAGGGCCCGACGTAAAGGATATTGAACTGG
>JANPGT010001132.1:0-6873 GCA_031424135.1 Chitinophagaceae bacterium | reverse complement strand
CTATGCACGATGCCGGCGAAAATGATGACCAGGGCAGTTTGATTACTGCGAAATACGGCAAAGGAAATTTCGTGTATACGGGCCTGGTGTTTTTCCGTGAACTGCCGGCGGGTGTACCCGGTGCCTACCGGCTGCTGGCCAATTTAATTGCACTGAATCATAAAAAAGGATTTTAATTATGGCCGATAATCGTTCGCGCAGCAGGCGTGAGATAGGTTTTGTGATTGCCATGGTGCTCGGCCTGGTACTGGGTGTTTTTATTAAAAGAGTCAGCCTTGGGCTTTTACTGGGCCTTGGCCTTGGCCTGCTGGCAGCAGGTATGATAAGCGGCAGCAAAAAATGATGAAAACCCGCCTTTGTCTAGTGAAATGACGCAGCTTTAGGGACTGGACAGCGTATTACAAATACCCGGCAAAAGAATACATAAAACCCGTAGCTTAACCATATGAACGATCAGCAGGAAGAAAAGCCACCATTGTTTGTATCATGGAAAGCATGGTATGTGTTTGTACTGCTGGTACTGGTGCTGCTCATTGTGCTGTTTACATTTTTCACCAACTATTTCTCATGAGCAGTGCAGACTGGATAGTACTTGCCTTTACGTTAACCGGTATTATAGCCTATGGCCTGTATAAAGGTCGCGCTACCAAAAACCTGGATGGTTATTTCCTGAGCAACCGCAGTATGCCCTGGTGGCTGGTGCTGTTGAGTATTATGGGTACGCAGGCCAGTGCTGTTACTTTCTTATCGGCGCCCGGACAGGCATATACAGATGGTATGCGTTTCGTGCAATATTATTTCGGGTTACCCATCGCAATGGTATTGCTCTGCATAACATTTCTGCCCATTTTTCACAAACTGAAAATATATACTGCTTACGAATACCTGGAGAACCGGTTTGACCTAAAAACAAGAACCCTTACTTCTTTGCTGTTTTTACTGCAGCGGGGTGTATCTACGGGCATCAGTATTTATGCCCCCGCTATTATACTTTCCTCCCTGCTTGGTTGGAATATATACCTGACTAATATTTTCATGGGTGGCCTGTTGATTATTTATACTGTTACCGGTGGGGCCCGGGCGGTGGCCTATACCCAGCAGCTGCAGATGGTAATCATATTTGCCGGTATGTTTATGGCGGCCTATATGGTGGTGCATTTGTTGCCGGAGGGTGTTGGTTTTATTGATGCGTTGAAAGTAGGTGGCAAAATGGGTAAACTGAATGTTATAACAAGCGGCGCAGAGAAAGGCAGCTTTAACTGGAACGACCGGTACAATATCTGGAGTGGTTTAATAGGGGGCTTCTTCCTGGCACTTTCTTATTTTGGTACAGATCAAAGCCAGGTAGGCCGCTATCTTACGGCAAAGAGTTTAACCGAAAGCCGTATTGGACTACTGATGAATGGCCTGGTAAAAGTGCCCATGCAATTTTTAATTTTACTGGTTGGGGTATTGGTGTTTACGTTTTACCAGTTTAACCAGGCGCCATTGTTTTTTAACGAAGTGCAGGTAAACAAAGTAGCCGCTTCCAAATATAAAGACTCATTGCAGGTAATGCAGGTAAAATACGCATTGCTGTCTAAAGAAAAAACAATTGCTGCCGCGCAGTGGGTACAGCAAAGTAAAACCGGCGGCAATGCAGATGCCGCTGCTGATAAACTGCAATTGCTGAACAGTCAAACTGAACAGGTACGCAATGATTTTAAACAATTATTAAGTACGGCTAAAATTGGCGGCGATGGCAATGACACGAACTATATTTTCCTGCGTTTTGTAATTGATTACCTGCCTAAGGGACTGGTGGGTTTGCTGATAGCGGTCATATTCCTGGCGGCATGGGGCAGCATTGCAGCAGCACTTAATTCACTGGCTTCCTGTACCGTAGTAGATATTCATAAGAAATTCATTAAAAAGGAATGTACAGAGATGGTGGATTATAATACGTCCCGCTGGTATACGTTTGGCTGGGGCATCTTCTCCATCATCATTGCAATGTTTGCTACCAATATGGGCAGCCTGATAGAAGCGGTGAATGTGTTGGGGTCTCTTTTTTATGGCGTCATACTGGGCGTGTTCCTGGTGGCGTTTTATGTAAAACATGTGCAGGGCCATGCGGTGTTTGTAAGCGCCGTTATTGTAGAACTGGGCATTGTACTGCTGTTCTGGCAATCTTCTATCGGCTTTTTATGGCTGAATGCCATTGGTGCACTGGGCGTGGTGATGATTGCATTGCTGCTGCAGCCTTTCTTCAATAAAAAATCAGTATAAACGGTCGGTACCGAGGGTCAGACCGTATTGCATGCCGGACAAAATAAAACATTCACAGGCGACGCATGTTCAAACCTGGCAATCGGCGAACGAAATCTACAAGCATGACCCGCCGTTAATGTGAACCCTCGGGTCACGCATTGAGGTTGTCCATATAATTGTTTTTTACATTGCTGAGACATCGGCGGGAAAGAGAAGGAAAACTGCTTAAAGATCAACCGGTACTGTGCGCTGAATGGTTTCCTGCTGTACAAGTGTGCGACGCAACGACTGCTCCTTACAGATCCAGCTGCCGGGTCCATAAAAAAAAGCGGCAACCATACAGTTGCCGCCGGAATAGTCAGTTGGTTGATCAGTTGGGTTGTTGATTGGTTGAGCAGTTGACATCCCGCTAAAGCCTCACAACTCACCACTCACGCTATTTCAACGAAGCCAGTAATTTCTCATTCAAAGCCACATAATCATCGTTCCTGGCTTCTTTGGCTACTTCAATTGATTTCATGGAAGTAGCCTTTGCTTCTTCTTTTTTACCCATTTTTGCCAGTAAGGTAGCTTTCTGGTACAGCACCCAGAATGCTTTTGGATTCTGCTCTGCGGCTTTGTTGTACCATGCAAGCGCCTGGTTCAGATCTTTACCGTTGTCCATGTAATACTGTGCAGCGGCAGCATAAGGGCGGTTGTCATTTTCCATTAATGATTTGATCTGTGCGGATACTTTTGAATCCACATCAGTAGTAATGGGCAGACTTACGCCTGTATTAGCCCACAGAATATACAAATTGGTGCTGTTGGCTTTTACATCGCCAAACTGCATGGTGAGTGTTTCCAGCGGATCCTTCATGGTCATGGTGCTGGCTTTTATCCTTACCACATCTTCTGTTTGCTTGTAAGCGGCAGGCGAAGTAACATCCAGTTGTTTGCTGATGATCAGGGTCCAGCTGTCTGCATCGGGAATGCTCAGCAATCCATATTTGCCAGCAGGAATTTTTACTCCGCCAATGGTTACGTCATCAGAAAAAGTGAGCGTAGTAGCACCGTTGGCACCCGTACGCCAAACCTTTCCAAAAGGTACCAGGTCGCCAAATACTTTACGGCCTTTAATATTGGGTCGGGAATAGGAGAGCTCTACTGAACCCAGACCAAATTCCTGTTTAATGGTTTGGGTAGAACTGGGAGAAGGTGTTCTTAATTGCTGTGCAGATACATTGAATGCGGCAAAACCCAGACTAAGGGCAAGCAAGATATGTTTCATGGTAATATAGTTTTAGGGGGCAAAAATAAGGGAATCGGAAAAGAGGCGGTATTATTGTTTTGCAACAGCCCCGGGTATTAAAACCTTACAATCACCGTGGCGGTGGCTTTTTTGCCTTTCAGCAGTTTCCAGGAGGGGCCTGTTTTGATGAGCCGGATAGCTTCTTCGTCCAGGGCTTCCTCCAGCGATTGCTCGATGCTGAAATTGTTCAAACTGCGGTTGCGAACGGTAAAAGATACAACGACACTGCCATGAATGTTTTTGTTGACTTCGTCTACTTTTTTGTTTTTATCCAGGTATTCCCTGTACTTGTCCCAACCAATGGCGGGTTCCGCATCCAGTATTTTTATAGAGATTTCTTCCCTGGCAGATTTCTTCCTCTTTTCAGCCCCATTGGTTTGTACCACCACCTCATTAAGCGCGGCGGGCGATGGCTTTAATATAATCTGGTTCAGCGTAGCGCTGTCGTGCAGCCGCAGATTTTGTGTTTCAAAACCATCGGATGCAATAGAAACGGTTAATACAGAATCGGCGGCCTTGAAAGAGAAATAACCCTTCTTGTCTGTTTGGGTAGTTACATTCAGGTTGGGTATTTGTATAAAGGCATTGGCTACCGGTTTTTTAGATTGATCCAGCAGGTTGCCGTTGAAGGTATTGGCGGGTTGATAATTGGCCCTTCCATTAAGGGCTTTGTTCTGTGCCTTGTCATCGTTGATAGCCAGGTCCGTTGACCGCTGCCAGCCAGGGTCGGCCACTGATTTTTGTGTCTCTTTTCTTGCTATGGGCGGGGCTGCTGCTGCTTTTTTCTCCAGTGCATCGTTGTTGGCAGCTACCACCTCTTCTTCGGATGTTGCAGTGGTTGCTGTGTCATTGGTAGTTGAAGCTGCAGGAGGTGCATCTTTTTTATATTCAGGTTGAATAAAGCCGGGTTTGCTTTCACCTGCGGCAGTTGTTTTTCTTTTATTAATGGCAAGGCTTCCCTGGCTGCTGTCCATTATACCTGTGATAGAAGTGTTGGCAGAGTCTGCTGTAACAGGTGCGGCATTGTCTTTTTTAAGTTCCTGTACCTGCTCATTTTTTACGGTAGCTGTGTTCTCCTGTTTGTTTTTATTAGTAACAGTAATATACAGCCAGCCTGCTCCTGCAATAACCACCAGCATTGCTGCTATCTGCCACCATCCGAACGGAATGACCGCGGCTTTTTTCTTTTCCGCCACCCTTTCCGCCAATCTTTTTTCCAGCTCCGTGATGTCTGCTGCAATCACCGCAGGATTGCTGGCAGCAGACAATTCATAACCCTCCATAGCATCGGCCAAAAAAGGATCTTCCAGCGCTGCTTTTTCCATGGCATGCTGTTCTGCGGCAGACAACTGCCCTTTCCAGTATTTTTCAATATCGGCAGCGGAGTAGGTGATATGGTTGTTATTGTCTGACATAATTGAGCTATTAGCTGTTAGCTATAAGCTGTTAGTAATGCAAATTATTAAAGTCATTTATTCCTTTCCCGCAAAAGAACTAAAAACTAAAAACCATGAACTAAGAACTATTCCTCTCCATGCAAATTTTCAGGTTTCTTCTGCCATTCTGTATCAGGCTCCTCACTTTTTTCCAGTCCAGCCCCGTTTGTTCCACAATTTCATTGTAACATTTCTGCTGCAGGTAAAACAGTTGCACGGTTTGCTGCTGCGCTGCCGGTAAAGTTTGCAAACAGCGCTCCAGTTTTTTAAACTCCGCTTCTTTCTGCAATTCACCATTCAGATGCAGTTCTTCCCCGCTTTGCATAAGCTCCGGCGGAAGGGATACCGTTTTCTTATTTTTCTGGCTGCGCAACTGCATCAGGCAGTGGTTTTTAGCCAGGGTATAGAGCCAGCTCTTAAAGTTGTCTACCTCGTGTTTTTTTAACTTTTCCACCAGTTCTTCAAACACCTGCATTACCGCGTCTTTGGCCAATTCTGTATCTGAGAGGTATTTCAGGCAAACCCCGTATACCAGTTCCATATAGCGCTGGTAGAGACTGGCCAGCACCTGCAAATCACCGCTTTGCCGGTAGGCAGCCACCAGTTCGCTGTCTGTAACAGCCGGGTTTGATATTGTTTTTAAGAAAGACATTTTTATCGTCAGGCGTAAGTGGTGAATCGTGAGTGGTGAGTAGTGAGTCGTCAGGCGCCTATTTCCGCCTGCCAGCGACGCAAAGGACTCACGATTCACCACTCACCACTCACGTTTCACGTTCTCCGGCAAAATAATTCAAAAAATCAGCATTGCCGGTATGTAATGCTGAAAAAGACTGCATCTATACCTCAGTTGGGCGCCAAAATCAATTGTAAATCATCAAAAACACTCTTTTATGCGATATGTATTATTTAGTTGTCTGCTGGGCTTTTTTAGCCTGCTCTCATTGAACCGGCCTGCTGCGTTTACAGTACAAGGCATTGTAACAGACGAACAAACCAAGGCCATTGCGGGCATTACTGTAAAGGAAAAGAATACCTCCCGCGCGGTATCAACCGACGCAAATGGCAGGTTCTCCATTACCGTTACCAGTGAAAAAGCGGTACTTATTTTTTATGCAGTCGGATTCGATACCAAAGAAGTGGCTGTAAAGGGCAATGCAAATCTTGCCGTTTCACTTGCCTATTCAAAACAGGCATTGCAGGAAGTGGTAGTAACAGGCTACGGCGTTGCCCGGAAAAAGAACCTAACCGGCAGTGTTACTACTATAATGCCCGGCTATCTCCGTCAGCCTGCACCGGTATACATGCCATTGCGGGGCAACATGCCTGGTCTGCAGGTGAATGACAGCAAAAGCTTCAGGCAGGCTGAGAAAGAAAGGAAAAAAAGAACCGCAGGCGACAGGGATGATACAGATTACAATACCGAAGACTACGATGGTATTGTAGAGAACCGGTTTTTAACAGTGCAGGAAAATGCGCTGTCTACCTTCTCCATCGACGTAGATGCCGCTTCCTACAGCAATGTGCGCCGCTTTTTACAGTCGGGCCAATTGCCACCCGCTGGCGCTGTGCGCACCGAGGAAATGATCAACTACTTTCATTACGATTACCCACAGCCTAAAAATGGAGATCCGTTTTCCATCAACACAGAAATGGCAGCCTGCCCCTGGAACCCCGCCCACCGCCTGGTATTAATTGGCCTGCAGGGCAAAAAGATACCGGTAGAAAATTTACCCGCCTCCAATATTGTTTTCTTAATTGACGTGTCAGGTTCGATGATGACAGAAAATAAACTGCCGCTGGTGAAGTCTTCCATGAAACTGCTGGTTGACCAGCTGCGCGAACAGGACAAAGTCTCGCTGGTGGTATATGCCGGCAACGCAGGGCTGGTGCTGCCTG
>JANPGT010001131.1:0-3576 GCA_031424135.1 Chitinophagaceae bacterium | reverse complement strand
TGTAATTATCAATACAAAGTTTAATACTTTTTTTCGGATTGCAATGGATTTTTTAAAGATTATTTTATTTTACCGCGCATAGGCGAGCCAGTTTGTTGAAGCAGAAAGACTTGCGAAAAACAATTGCTGCGCCTGCTCTTTTGTTTTTTTGTTTTTCCGCCGGACCTGACCATTTTGACAGCGAATGTTGGTCAACATTCAACAGACTTTTCCTTTTTGACAACGAATGTCGGCCCATGTCCGCCGGACTTTGCGTTTTTGACAACGAACATTGGCCCATGTCTGGCGAACTTTCTGCTTTTGACAACGAACATTGACCCATGTCCGCCGGACTTTGCACTTTTGACAACGAACATCTGCCCATGTTCGGCGAACTTTGTCCTTTTGACGGCGGATGTTGGTCAACATTCAACGGACATTGGCTTTTTGACGTCGGATGTTAACCCGAATTCTAATTCAGACAGCGCAGGATCTAACGATAAACGGATGCTTTTGCGAAGCGGTATTTTAATGATTTGCTTTGGTGATGGTAAGTCAGGTGCTTGTCTGCTGCAGGGTTTTGATAACTTTGTAAACAACTGTATAAAAACCTTATACCTGAAAAATGAAACATGACGCATTAACCATTCGATCATTGGCGGCGCAATGAAAGTGCATTCCGTTTTAGGCATAGCCCGCCTAACCGGACAGGCAGGGTTCCAGGAAGTTATTTACCAGCGGGCACTGGCTAATGTACCAATCCTCCTTGCTGTTACATTCATGAAAATCTTTCCATCCGAAAATCCTGCAAATCTTAATTCAGACAAATATGACCCGGGCTGGAGTCAAACCAATGACCCTTCCTACCTGACAAGTCGGGATGCGCTATTCTCCCGAACATTATTTTGGAGAGCTATATGGCAATAAAAAAGCCTCCAATAACGGAAGCTCTTGTGACCCGGATTGGATTCAAACCAATGACCTACTGCTTAGAAGGCAGTTGCTCTATTCAACTGAGCTACCGGGCCCTTTTTAAGGAGTGCAAAATAAGCGAAAATTTGCCAGCTATACAAAACTGTTTACAGGCATTTGGCTGTCATGGGTTGTTTAACAGGCAGTTAAGCGCCGGAAAGCATATTATTGGGGAATCTGTAAAGCCAAATGCCGGCTAAGCCTGGTGCGTGAGACAGGACTGGCAGCATCAGTAACCATTATCCAGCCTGCCGCTGACCGTTTACCCGCTAAAAAAGCAGCTGCGCTCAAAAAATTGCCTTTTTACCAGCCATGGTTTTTCAGCCTGCACAATTAAGCCGATTTTAGCGGGGTAAACCTTTGTTGAATATGAAAAATTCATTCTTACTACTGCTATGCCTGCTTGGCATGTTTTCCTCCCGCGGCCAGAAAAAAGAACCTATCGCCTACGACCCCCGGTTTCTCCGTTTTCATGAGTACGGTAAGGGCGTTCCCGTCTTTGTGCTAACAGGCGGGCCGGGCAATGATTGTCATCAGCTGGAAGATCTGGCTATACAACTGGGCGAAAAATACCATGCAGTGTTGCCCGAACAGCGGGGCACAGGATTGTCCATACCTGCAGTAATGGATGAGCGCAGCATCAATATGGACTTTGCCCAAAAAGATATTTTATTTATTATGGACAGCCTGAAAATAGACAAAGCCATCTTCTGCGGTCATTCCTGGGGCGCCCTGCTGTCTACTGCCTTTGCCATAGAGCACCCGGAGAAAGTAATATCACTGGTGCTGATTGGTCCGGGCCCCATGAGCTACGAAAACAAATACTGGAATCCGATGCTGGAGAATAAGATCAACCGGATAGGAAAAGACCGGTGGAAGCGCTACCTGGAACTGTATACAAAAGTGAATAAGCGCACGATTGATAGTACGGAACTCAGGGAATACAAATGGCTGAATGCTTCAATGGCTATTTATGACACTACACATGCCCAAAAAGTATTTGCTGCCATCAGCAAAGGAGAAAGAAACCAGCAAACCTTTTTATTGATGAACCTGTTCCTGGGCAGCAGGGATTTCAATCTTACCAAAGGCATCCCCGGCCTGCAGATGCCCATATCCGTTATAACCGGCCGCGAAGACCCGATGGCTTTTCTTACCACATCCTTCCAGGGTTTTGCACCTGCTGCAAAGATTTACTGGATTCCGCAATCGGGGCATTTTCCTATGTTTGAACAACCGGATGTGTTTTATAAAACTTTGCAGGAAGCAGTTACCCGGGGATTGCAATAGATAGGGCGTAGCGATAATTCACCAGCTGCGACACTTACCCTATGCTTTTGTGAAAATAATCTATTGGTAGTTTCTTTATTGGCTGCAAATGCCACTAAAGCTGCGTGAAAAAAGCCATTAAAGACTGTGCTGTCAGGCGATTTATCGTGCCACGGCTTAATGACTGAAGGGGCAGCCCATGTTTGAACAACCATGGCACGTAAAATCGCTTCCAGCCGCTATTGCCTTTAACGGAATGCTGTCCGCCGCCTGGTTAAACTGCGGCAGGGCTTATTAAGACCAGCCTGACAAGCTGCATAAATTGGATTATTTTTGTTGCCCCCAACAACACTATAAACCAGTTTATATGCAGATCAGGATATTTATCACCGGCGGTACTTTTGACAAGGAATACAATGAAATTACCGGGCAGTTATTCTTTAAGGACACCCATATGCCCGAACTGCTGGAAAAGGGCCGCAACCAGGTGCCGGTAAGCATCAGTACGCTGATGATGATAGACAGCCTGGAGATGACGGCGGCGGGGCGTGAGCAGGTGTTGCAAGAATGCCTTGCCTGCCCTGAGCAGCAGGTGGTCATTACCCATGGCACAGATACCATGGCAGAAACAGCGGTATTGCTTGCTCAAAAGATCAAACATAAAACAGTAGTGCTTACCGGCGCTATGATACCCATCAAATTCGGCAGCTCCGACGGATTGTTTAACCTGGGCAGCGCACTGGCATTTGCGCAGTCATTACCACCCGGCGTGTATGTGGCTATGAACGGCAGGTATTTTCATGCAGGCAAGGTGCGAAAAAATAAGCAGACCGGTATTTTCGAAGAGATCGGCTGACCTTCCGCGGGTTAAACATTTTCTCCGCAGTCCCGCTCACCCGCCAGCAGTCTGACTGATCCCGGTGGGCGCCGCCACCTGTTATAAACGCACTGCGTGCTGATTTCTTTCTGGCATAGTTTTTACATATCTCTCCAGGTAAACAATATTGATAACCAATCTTTATGGTAATGTTACAGTCTATGCAAACAGTGGGCGATTTTGTGCATGCCATAGCCGGATTATGGTATAACCCCGATACCAAAAACAAATACCTTTTCACCCCCAATCTAACTGACCCCGCAAGGGGAGAGGTGAGTGTTATTCAGCATGGAGCAGACACCGAGATTAGCCTGGCAATAGCACTGGAAATGCGCGGCGATGCAGTGGTGGTGCTGGTAGAAGGATCCGTCTACCAGGTAGCATTTTCTTCCACACCGGAAAAATGCCTGACCATCACGCTGGCCCCGGGCAAAATAGTGCGGTTGCTGAAACATCCCTGATGCTGACACCGCTTTATT
>JANPGT010001130.1:0-8979 GCA_031424135.1 Chitinophagaceae bacterium | reverse complement strand
CTGGACATTACCAGCAATATGGCCGCTTCTTCCCGCTTGTAATTATTCTTCCTGTCTATAGCAAGTGCGCGGGAGGCGTAGTCCATTGCTTTATCGTGTTTGCCCAGTTGCAGGTATGTGACCGCCAGTCCTCTCAGCGTGGTAGCTTCGCCATCCACTGCGTTTATCTGGCGGCTCAGTACAAGACTTTGTTCACTGTATTTAATGGTTAGTGGATAATCGTGTTTCTTAAGGGCAATACCAGCCAGGTTCTGCAATATGGTAGCCTGCACCATAAGATCGTCTTTTGCAGTGTTGGTATTTAACGCTTCTTCCAGTGCGCCAAGGGCTTTGTCAAGCTGGTTCTTCTCTACATAGCTCAAAGAAAGATTAACAAGCGTTTTGGTCACAAAATCAGCCATTTTCAGTTCGCGGCTTTGTGCCAGCGCCTGCTCTCCATATAAGATAGCCTTATCATATTCACTGCGGTTATAATAAAGTATCTGCAGGGCGTCATTCACCTGTGCTTCCAGCCTCTTCTGTCCCAGTTTTTCAATAATCTTTCTTCCCTGCAGGCAATAATCAATGGCTTTTTCAAAATCAGAAGTCTCCCGGTAATTAATGCCGATATTAAAGAGCGATATGCCGATACTTGCAGAATCTTTCATTTTAACCGCTGCGGCCAATGCCTGTTGCATGTATATCATGGAAGAGTCAAAGATTCCCTTCAACATGAATACATTGCCCAGGTAACTAAGGTGTTTGTAATACCCGGATGCATAATGTATCTGCTGGCTTAACGCACCTGCCTGCCGGTAGTATTGTTTTGCCTTTTCCGGTTCATTGGACTCGTAGGTTTCTCCCAGCTGCAGGAAAAGCAGCACCTTATTGCTGTCTTCCTTTGCGGCTGGCACCAGCCGTAACAGGCTGTCGGTTTTGCGGCCAGACTGCCCAGTGAACAACAGGGGACAGTTCAGCAATAATAATATGACCAGGATTATTCTCATACTGCTGCAAATCTTTTTATTCCCATTTACAAATAAATGAAAAGCACGGGCAGGGGCGCATCCCCTTTTTCCATGATTTTTTCTCTTTTAATAAATATCCTGTTTTTACGGGATAGATGGAATTCTAAATGAAAAATACTTTTAACCCCTAAATCAACCATACATGAAATATTTATCCATTCTTTTGCTTGCAATGAGTTTTTCTGTAGCTGCCAATGCCAAAATCTGGCGCGTAAATAACAATGCCGGTGTAGTGGCAGATTTCACTACCTTCAATGCAGCTGTTACCGCTGCGGCTGCCGGCGATACCATACATCTTGAGCCCAGTGCCACCAGTTACCCCACCGGCAGCTTTACCTTATCAAAGCGGGTAGTGGTTATTGGCCCGGGTTATTTTCTTGACCCTGCCAGTACAACAGAACCATTCAATGCTGGTTTGCAGGCAGCTACCAAAGACAGCCGGCTCGATTTTTTCAGAATAGGTGCAGGTGCAGATGGCAGTAAGTTTCTGGGAATTGTTATCCAGGGGTCACTGTATGCCAATGGTGCCGCCAATGTAAGTTTTGAAAAAGTTTATTTCCCTGCCGGGCTGTATTTTGAAAACGGCACCAACGATGGTTACAGCTTCCGCAAATGTATCTTCAATAACAGTGCAGCATTAAGTTCTTCCGGCACCGCTGTTATTACCAATTTAGTAGTTGAAAATAACATATTTATTAATGGGGGCTATGTTACACTTGCTACTCTTTCCGGTGCAGGAAACCTGTTCAGGAATAACAGTATAATTGGCGGCAATGCTTTTGTGCTGCCCAATACCTATATCGCCAATAATATTTTTGGCGTTGGCTCGCAGTGTACGTTTACCAACAGTACTATCAAGAATAATCTCTTCCAGATTGCGCAAACCCTGCCCGGTACCGCTACCGGTAATAACATATTGGTAAATATGGGCAGTGTGTACGTAAGTGGTACCGCCACCACCAGCCTGGATGCGAGGGCCGCATTAAAAGCCGGTTCACCTGCAATAGGCGCTGGCATTACTGTAGGCACTGTTGTTTCACCCGATTGTGGTGCTTACGGTGCAACAGATCCCTATAAATTATCGGGTATTCCAAATACACCCTCTATTTATGCTTTAACAGTTCCGGTTTCTATCCCTTCCGGCAGCACAAGCATGAATATCACTTTCAGCACCAGGAATAATAATTAACAGGATAGCGTACATCCATCCTGTTAGTGCCTTGTCAGTAACAGGGCTACTATTGCTGTGCGCCGCCATGTGCAAATTATATGACGTGGGGAGGTAAATACTACAGCAAACGGCAGGATGCAGCGGCTTGTCCGTAACGGACCTGGCATGCAATGCATTGACAGCCCAAAAAACAACGCAATGAAAAAATATTTATCTCTTCTCATACTATTGGCGTGTGCAGTATTTTCATATGCCCAGGATCCGGCCTATCCGGCCGCGCCTGCTGCACCTTTAAATATAACGGCGGCAGAATCTTTTGTTGACACCGATCCGGGTATTGGAAAAGGAAACGTTATTACTATAGCGGCTGTCACCGATATCAGCAATACGGCAGCTGCTGTTAATGTTACCGGTCTCAGCAATGGTGTGCACACACTGTATATCCGTACCCGCAGTAATGAGGGACATTGGAGCATCACCAGTATTAAAGACTTTTTATACGATGCCAACCCGGTGTACACTGCCTCACCTGCAGCTGCACAAAACATAATTGCGGCTGAATACTTTATTGATACCGATCCCGGTTTTGGCAGTGGATCACCTATTGCCATCACGGCAGGGGTTGATTTGAATAATGCTGCAGTGGCCGTCAATACCAGCGCTCTCACCAATGGCAGCCATCGCCTGTATATCAGAACCAAAAATACTGAAGGGCGCTGGAGCCTGGTACAGGCAAAGGACTTTATCATGGATTTTGATTTTCAGTATCCCACCGCACCCGCTGCCGCGCAAAATATGATTGCTGCGGAATATTTTTTTGATACAGATCCCGGCTTTGGCAGCGGCACCCAGGTAAGTATTACACCAGGGGCAGATTTGAACAGTGTGGCCGCCGCAGTGAATACAGCGGGACTTACAATCGGTACACACCGCCTGTATTTCAGAAGCAAAAGCCAGGAAGGCCGATGGGCCATGACCCTGGTGAGGGATTTTATTGTAGACAGTGATTTTCCGTATCCATCAGCACCAGCAGCAGCACAAAATATTGTTGCGGCTGAATATTTTTTTGATACCGATCCGGGTTTCGGCAATGGCGCGCAGCTAAGTATTACCGCAGCTGCAGATTTGAATGTCATTGCTGCCACAGTGAGTACTACGGGTCTTGGACTTGGTACACATCGTCTTTACTTCAGAACCAAAAATCAGGAGGGCCACTGGGCCATTACCCTGGTGAAAGACTTTATTGTAGATAGTGATTTTTCTTACCCATCAGCACCAGCGGCAGCACAAAATATTGTGGCGGCTGAATATTTTTTTGATACGGATCCGGGTTTCGGCAATGGCGCGCAGCTAAGTACTACCGCAGCTACAGATTTGAATGCCATTACGGCTACGGTAAGTACCACGGGCCTTGGTCTTGGAACACACCGGCTCTACTTCAGAACCAAAAATCAGGAGGGCCACTGGGCCATTACCCTGGTGAAAGACTTTATTGTAGATAGTGATTTTTCTTACCAATCAGCACCAGCGGCAGCACAAAATATTGTGGCGGCTGAATATTTTTTTGATACCGATCCCGGATTTGGGAATGGAGCGCAGTTAAGCATAACGGAGGCTACAGATTTGAACGCAGTTGCGGCTACTGTGAGCACTACCGGCCTCAGTCTTGGTACGCATCGCCTGTACTTCAGAACAAAAAATCAGGAGGGGCGCTGGGCCATCACGCAGGCGAAAGACTTTATTGTAGACAATGACTTTTCTTATCCACCTGCTCCTGCCGCCGTACAGAACATTGTTGCGGCAGAATATTTCATTGATGCAGATCCCGGTTTTGGCAGTGCCAGCAGTATAGCAGTTACACCTGCTACCAATATCAATAACCTGTCTGTTGCGGTTAACACCACCGGTTTAACCAGTGGTACGCACCGCCTGTTTGTACGTACCAAAAACCAGGAAGGCAGCTGGAGTATTGTGGCTACAGATACCTTTGCCACCAGCCTGATGAAGCTTTCTGTAGATACGCTTGCTTTTGGCACTACACCTGTAAATACCACACTGGTTAAAAATCTGGTAGTGACCAACAGTAGTGCTGTTAACCAGAACATCAATACGGCTGTAATTCATGCGCCCTTCAGCACCAATTTCAGCGGGGTTATTACACTTACGCCTGGTCAGACAGCAACACTGCCCATCAGCTTTTTGCCCACCACTGCTACAGGCTATATTGATTCTGTGGTGTTGGGAACCAGTGCAGGCAGCCTGAAAGCGGTACTGACAGGTACCGGTATAACGCAAATAGCTTCCTGGGCCCTTGATCCTGCCAGCGGACATGACTACGGCAATACAGTGGTAAACACCGGCGCCAATTACAGTTTTACCATCCGCAATACCGGTAATATTGATGTGGCGCTGAGCGGTGTAACCATTAGCAATCCTGCTTTTGTGCCCACGTTTACTGCAGGAACGGTAATTCCGGCAAACGGATCCATCAGCCTTTCCGTGGCATTTACGCCCACGGCTGTAGGCCAGTACACCGGTCAGCTGAAAATTCAGTCTTCTACCAGCGGGGTAGCAGATGTAACCACTGCGGTTACTGGTAACGGGTATGCACCGGGCACAGCGCCTGTACTGCAGTTTGTACCGGGCAGTCCTTTTAATGGCACCGCCGGTGTTAATCCCGCAGCCGGACAGGCAGGTTTGTTTACGTATAAAGTATTGTACCAGTCTGCCAATAACCTGGCACCGCAAATCAACGATCCAAAATTGGGTGTTGATCTCAATGGCGACGGCGACTTCAACGATTTGAATGAGGGTACTTTTAATATGGTGAAAGAAGGCAACAGCGTTGATTATGTAACAGGTGTTGTGTACAGTTATACCTTTAACCATTCGAGCAATACCAGCACTGCCGGCTACCAGTTTTTTGCGGCAGATGCAAATGGCAATACTGCTTCCAGCATTGCATACAAAAGCGGCCCTGTTGTAACTGACCAGCAGCTGGATCTGAGAATTTTTGCCAGCGATATTTCTTTCAGTAAAACCAATCCGCAGCCGGGCGAAGCATTTACAATGACTGCCAGTATTACCAACAGTACGGCAGTACCGGCGACCAATGTGCCGGTGAAGTTTTACAGAGATACGATATTGATTGGAAGCGCCGTAATTCCTGCTGTAAATGCATTTTCCAGCAGCAGCATCACCCGGTCATTGTCCTTTGCAGCCGAAGGATTCTTCCCCATCAAAGTATGGATAGACAGCAGCAACACCCTGGGTGAAAGCAATATTCTGAATAACTATGCCATCCGGCCGGTAATAGTCGGTTCGCCCAACCTGCCGGGAGGTATCACGGTTACCACCAATGCTACGGCGCAGCAATGCCCGCAGTTAAGGGTACTCATAACGGGTACGGCTACCTATTTTGGTACAGGAACCGCCACCGTGGTGGCAGGTGCAGCCGTAACTATCAATACCGGTACGCAGATTATCAATACCACCACAGATGCCAACGGCAATTACAGCTTCCTGTTAACAGGTGTTACCTGTGGTAATTTCACCTATACGGTAAGTGTTACTGACTTTACGTTCACCAGTACACTGCTTACCAATGGCGTATCGTTGCCTTGTCCCGGCCCCAATACCTGCGCGGTACCACCTCAACAGGGCGGTATCAGTGCATCCATCAGCACGGCACCCTGCAGTAACCTGGTAGGCAATACGGCCAATATGAATTTTATAGTGAAATACCGTTCAAGAGACATCAATAATATGTGGGGTTTGTTTGATGAAATTGTAAGCGATACATTAAAGGTGTTTAAAGACGGGGTGCTGGAGCAGACAATCCTGAGTGCAGACTTCAGTCATGCCCCGGGAGAAGAAAGGATAATACCTGTCAGCCTGCCCCTGAGTTCCACCAGCCCGGTGAGCATTACAGGCGAACTGGTATACACCTACATAGAGTACAAACAGATACCTACTTCTATCTATCATGGAGAACGTACAAAAATAGTGGCCACCGGTGGCGGTAGTATACAGCCAGCGCTGAACCAGCCGGATCTGACCATTCAAAGTTTTGTGCAAACCGGCTTTACAGCGTTTGATTTTAACGATGCCAATGTAAAATGCGGTGTTGCAGGATCACACGTGGTAAAAGTATTCGACTCTCTACCCGGCGGTTCGTTTACACTGATTAAAACCAGTACCATTGCATCGCTGGGAGGTGGCCAGGCGCTTGTGCTGCATTTCAGTGACCCCACCCTGGTGCCGGGCACCCATACCATTAAAATCATCACTGATACAGATGGTACGGTAACAGAGCAGGATGAAACAAACAATATATTTATGGCTTCCATTGTGGTGCCTAAACCGGATTTAACCATTTCCGCACTGAAAGCTTCACCCACTGCTTTGCCATTGGGATCTTCTGTAAACTTTGTGGCTACCATAAAAAATAGTGGCAAGAATGCAGATAGCTTTTATGTGCGCTTTATGGTAAACGGTGTGCAGTTGGGCGCACGTAAAAGGGTGGCTGCTATCGGTGAAAAAGGATCTGTGCAGGTGACTTCTGACGCGTTTACCGTAAATACTGCGGACAATACCTGCGGCACTACCGTGGATGCCTATGTGGATGTTACCGGCCTGGTGGATGAATCTGATGAATTAAACAACGGTAAAATTATTTCCCTTTCATCAGACCTGGCAGCTTACCAGTTGCCCAATGAAGCGGGTGCTTCCGGTAACCCTGTAATTGTAAGGGTGAATACCAGTAACCAGTTCTTCCCGGCTATCCGGAATATCGGGGAGCGCGATGTAGACAATGTAACGGTGAAGTACACCTTAAACAGCAGCATCATTGGTGATGGCAGTGTTGCCGGTGTAAAAGCAGGCGAATTGTTTGCTGCGCACGGATCTTTCACGCATACGTTTACCGCTCCGGGTGATTATGTGGTGAAAGTGCTGGCAGATACCGCCAATACGATTTGTGAAATTGATGAAACAAATAATGAGGGTAGTTTCTTTATACGCGTGGTAGACAGCAAACCAGATTTTGAAGTACTGTCGCAGTATATATCGCCTTCAAGCCTGAACCCCAATGCAGCGCAGAACATTACCATTGTAGGTACAGTAAAAAATACAGGCGGCAAGCCTACCACGGCCAGCGTACTGCGCTTCCTGGTAGATGATATACAGCTGGGAGCAGACGTGCCCATTAACGCCCTGCAACCCGGTAAGGATACCACGGTGGCAGCTATTGCTGCTTATTCTTCACTGATTGCCGGGGTTAAGATTATGAAGATTGTTGCAGATCCTTCCAATACACTTGCAGAAGAACGTGAAGATAACAATGAAGCTACCAGGGCGCTGATAGTAGGGGATGCCCCGGATATGGCACGCAGTCATCCGCAGGCCATCAGCTTTAATCCTGGCGGTTTCAGCAGGGGGGATAATGTACAGGTGTCTTACAGTATTAAGAACAATGGCGTTCAGCAGGGAACAGCCTGGGCCAGGTTCTTTATTTATGATGATGGTAATGCACTGAGGGCGGCAGACAGTGTGCAGTTTACACTGGCGGCAGGCGCCACCACCATGGTAAGCAGGAACATGCAATTTGACATTGACAGGGGTACCGTGATTACGGATATTGTAAATTGTTCGCCGGTAGAATTTGATCTGCTGAACAACACCGACACGCTTGCATTCAGTACAGTGATGATGCTGAAAGCCAATACCAGCATCAGCGGAGACCTTGACATGAAGGCAGCCGCACCGGGTATGTTACCCGGATGGATTGGTGGCAAATTGGTATTGGGCGATTATGACCTGGTGGTAAACGGTAAGATTACCAATTTTGATACCGCCCATTTTGTGGTGACCAATGGTGCCGGGAAACTGACATTTACCAACAGCAATGCGGTCAATACCTTCCCGGTAGCGGCGTCACTGGATCATCCTAATTTTGTAAAAATCAACAATGCCGGAACGCCTGATAATTTCACCGTAAGGGTAGTGCCGTATGTATTGCAGAATGGCAGTACCGGTGATACCTTAAAAGCCGGGTATGTAAACCGGACCTGGTTAATAGAAGAGCAGGTGGCCGGTGGCAGTAATGCAACGCTGACTTTCTCGTGGAATGTTGCCGACGAACAGGGTGGTTTCAGCAGGGTATTGTCACGCACCGCCCATTATACCGGCAGCTGGCAATTGGGAGACCCGGGAGCAGCCATTACAGACTCTGCAGCATGGTTCAGCCGCCTGCAGAATGGCTTTACCAGTTTCTCTCCGTTTACTGTTACCAGTGTAGCTGCCGGATTGCCTTTGCACCTGCTGCAGTTTACCGCGGCAGCTAAAGACAACGGTGCTTTGCTTGGCTGGCAGACAGATAACGAAATCAATACCAGTCATTTTGTGGTTCAGCACAGCATGAATGGTCTGCAGTTTGAAGATGCAGGTTCGGTAACTGCCAGGAATACCAGTGGTGTCAATAACTATTCCTTTGTACACGGACCATTAACAGAGGGCCTGCATTACTACCGTCTCCGGATGGTGGATATTGATGGCAAGTTTACCTATTCCCCGGTGAAACTGGTGAAGACCGCAGCAGTGACAGGCCTGCAGTTGTATCCCAACCCTGCCGGTAGATTTGTAACCATACAGGGACTGGAAGCCAACGGTGTCCTGAGGATATTTACACTGGATGGCAGGTTGCTGAAACAATGGACTGCTACGGGCAGCAGTCTGCTGGCAGACCTGGGAGGCATGGCAGGTGGTATGTATATTGTCACCTGGTCAAACCATGGCAAAACA
>JANPGT010001129.1:0-7836 GCA_031424135.1 Chitinophagaceae bacterium | reverse complement strand
CAGAAGTATGAACTGGGTTTGGATACAGGTTCAGTTTAACAGTGGTGGCAGTCAGCAGGGAAGCGGCAGCTGAATCTTTCATGCGGCTGAGTGTGGCAATATCTGCTTCGGCAGTACTGCTGCTGTTGGCAGTTCTCAGGTTGGTACCGGTGATGCAATTCCTTAACATCGCAATCGACCCGTTGGGGAAGATGGCAAATGCGTAGGTGGTAGCGCCGCCCAATACGGGGGTGAAAGAAAACCAGTTCCAGCCGCCATTGTATACAGTTGTCATTGCCGGATCACTGTACACCAGGCCACCATTGGCAATACCCGGACTGTAAATGGCTGTTCTTCCTGCAGAAGAAGCATCATCACAAGCCTGGTAAGGACCTGTTGACATTTTGATATATCCTATTGGCTGGGCTGTGGTAACACTGGTGGCAGCAGTAGCGGTACTGGCACCTGAAGCGCTCACAGTCACCTTCTTGAGCGAATAACCCAAGCCACCTTTCTCGTCTTTGGCCTGTAACACAAATATCTAAACACCCTGTACCAGGTTTCTGGCGGTAGTGGAGACTGCAAAATTATTGGCAATGTTGGATGATGAAGGACCGCTGGACTGTGCCCAGTAATATTCCACGATTGTTCCGTCAGTATCGTAAGACGCACTTCCGTTCAGGCTAACACTGGAAGCAGGTAGTGTAACAGCAGCATCAGCACCCGCATTGGATACCGGCGACTGGTTGCCGGCCGCTACCGTGGTAGCCGACTTCACTGTTACTGTTTTCATAGAATAACCCATCGCGCCTGCATTGTCTTTTACCTGCAATACAAATATATAAGTACCCTGCACCAGGTTGCTGGCAGTAGTGGATACTGAAAAATTATTGCCGATAGTGGCGGTTGAAGGACCACTTGACTGCGCCCAGTAATATTCTACAATTGATCCATCAGAATCGTAAGACGCGCTTCCACTAAGTGCAATATTGTTGGTGGGAAGCGTAATAGCAGCGTCCGCACCGGCTGCAGAAACTGGTTTTTGGTTTACCAGGGAGGTTACAGTTGCGTTCACCTTAACAGTTTTCATAGAATAAGACATTGCACCTGCATTGTCTTTTGCCTGCAACACAAATACATAGGTACCCTGCACCAGGTTACTGGCCGTGGTAGTGGTTGAAAAATTATTGGCAATAGTGGCTGTTGAAGGGCCGCTGGATTGTGACCAATAATATTCCACTACTGTACCATCAGAATCATAAGAGCCACTACCGTCCAGCGCAATGCTATTGGCAGGCAGCGTAATGCTGGCGTCTGCACCGGCAACCGATACCGGGGGCAGGTTAACCGCGGCAGGTATTGTGGTAGCTGCGTTTACAGTAATTGTTACAGTTGCACTGGTACTCAATCCATGATTATCTGTTACGGTAAGCGTAAACACATATGTCCCCTGCAGCAGACCGGTTACGGAAGTAGCCGTAGAACCTGCAGCAACAATAACAGCGCCTGCGGGGCCGCTGGTTTTTGTCCACGAATAAGAAGCAACAGTAGCCCCGTTGGTACCGGCGCCGGCACCGGTAAGCGTAACGGTACTTACTGGCAGTGTAATAGTTTGTGCTACACCTGCGCTGGCAGTGGGTGCTGTATAAGCTGGTGTGGTGGTGGTTGACCTTGTATTGCTCAAAAACCACTCATATAAATTAGGATTTGCAGTAAAACTGGAGAGGGCGCCATTCACATTCACGGTCTTTGTGATATGACCTGTATCATAGGCATTTACCCAGGCACCGCTGTGACCACCGGTCTGGTAATAAGTAAATTTGGCTGCAGGGTTCAGTCCGCAGTTTTTTGCCAGTATCTCAGCATGCTGGGTAGCGGCAACATTCACGGTACCATCGTCCATGCTGTGAAAAGCCCATACCGGCAACTTATTGGCGCCTATAGTGCTGCAAAACATAGCATCGTCTTCCTGCTGGGTACCGCAAACCGGCGCAGCAGCAGCTATACCAGCGTCAAAAGTGGGATTGGCTGCGTCAGTAATTGCACCCCATACACCACCGCCGCCCAGGCTTAAACCGGTAACGTAGATACGGTTAGGATCAATCTGCAAATTTGCTTTGGCATACTTCACCATCTCCGATACATAAAAAGAAGGCCAGTAGCCATAAGATGTGCTTAACTGGGGAGACAGTACAACAAAAGAAGATGTTTGTCCGGCCACCGTAAAACGCATGGTAGCCCCTTTGGAACAATACAGGGGAATGGCATTGGCAGCCACACTGTTAATCTGTGTAGTACCATTACCTCTTTCCCCAATGCCGTGCAGGAAAATAATTAAAGGGTGTTGCTGTGTACCATAATCCTTGGGTTTAAATTCAAGAAAACCGATACGGCCATCCGGCGAAGTGGAATTAGGAATGGTTTTGGCAACCTGTTGGGAGAAAGCACTGAAACTGAACATAAACAGCGCTACAATACACACAATTGATTTCACAGTAGTTCTCATAATTGAATAATAGGTATTTACAGGATATACAAATAAATGCTACCATGGTACAATCAGTGGTTATTAACCGGGCATAGCTCCGGCTATCACCATAGACATACCATCTACGATAAGGGACAAGTAATCTGATTTGTTGTTGAAATTGATTCTAAGTGAAAACCAGCAGAAGGATCTTTAGCAGCGATCTTAGTAGCAACAGGTTTTCAAAAGAACGTTTTTTAGTTGCACTCAACATGCCAATAATATACCAAACTTTAATTTTGTGAGTAACTTGAATTTGACATCAGTCAATTTGATGAGTATTTACATACACATATTGTAGCAGCGTTTACGCATATACGCCTCAGTGATAGAGCTGTATTCAACAGATGCGTGATTATTTAGAAAATATTAACACCCTGTGTATAAAAAATAATTTTTCTTTTTTTTGAAGCAGCCACATTATAATTAATCATAACTCAATTCAATATCGCCGCCGGAAGGATAACCGGTACAGGTGAGTACCCTGCCCTTTGCTATTTCATCCTCCATCAGTAGTTCATTATAGCTCATCCACACTTTACCCTTTATACAGGTAGCTGCACAACTGCCGCACCTGCCCGACCCACAGCTGTAAGGCAGCGCAATACCATTTTTCTTTGCCGCTTCCAGTATGCTTTGGGGATACCGGACTTGCCATTGCCAGCTTTGCCCCTGTAAATGAATAACTACAAGATGCAGATCTGTGTCGGGCGGTTTTGCAGCAGACAGTATTTTAAGCGTATCGAAATTTTCTTTTTTTATATGCTGTACCGGCACCTTGTTTTCAAGCAGCACAATGGTTACCATGCGCATGTAATCAAAAGGGCCGCAGGTATAAAATAAGGTTTGGTCTGCCTCCGCAATACGGTGTTGCAGCAGCAGCTCGTCCAGCAATCCTTTTCCCAGCCGGGCCCGCGCCAGGTTAACGGCGGAGCTGAATAAAAACTCAATCACCAGCCTGCCGGGAAACAGTTTCAGCAACTGCTGCAGCTCCTCATAAAATAAGGTCACCGCCTTTGACCGGTTACTATAAATTAATACCACGCTGGTATGCGCATGCTGGAACAGCAGGGTTTTAATAAGTGGAAATACCGGCGTAATGCCAGTTCCTGCAGCCATAAAAAAGAACTGCCTGTAAGCAGACAGGTTACCGGGCAACACAAAGAAGCCACCAGCACCGGTGCTGGTAAGTTCATCGCCCACTTTGGCGTAATCAATTAATTTTCTGGAATATTCACCGTTGTCCAGCCGCTTAACGGTGATGGACAATGGCTCATCAAGTACCGGAGTGGATGAAATAGAATAACTCCTCCGTTCTTCGCCCCCCGGTTTGCTGAAAACAAACGTAAGAAACTGGCCCGGCTGGTAACGCAGCGGTTCGCCATCGGCCGGCTGCAAAAAAAATGTCTTGCAGTCTTCCGTTAACGCCACAATAGAACTGATGCGGAACTTCCGGTATAAACCCATACAATACTGGTGTTTGTACTTTAAACTTAGCGAAATTGACTAAATTATATAACTAATTACCTGCGTTCCGGTGTGGCCAGGTTATTTTTTGAAAAACTTGTTTTGCGGGCATCTCACTAAAGGGATATTTCATTAACTTACGGATAACAAAATGATTGCTACATGAAAAAAGTTGCTGACATCCTCCACCGCAAAGGGGCCAATGTAATTTCTATATTGCCCGAAACCACCGTTATTGATGCATTGCAGTTAATGGCCGACAAAAATATAGGCTCAGTCCTGATTATGGAAGGCGACCAGTACTGCGGGCTGCTGACTGAAAGAGATTATGCCCGTAAGGTTATTTTGAAAGGCAAACATTCTTCCGAAACCAAGGTAGAAGAGATTATGTCTATTGGCCTGCCCCGCATTACCCCGGAAAACTCCATCGAAGTGTGCATGCACCTGATGAGCGAAAACAATATACGCTACCTGCCGGTTTTTGAAAACGACGATATCTGCGGCATTATCTCTATAAATGACGTGGTAAAAGAAACCATTCTTTCGCAGGAAGAAACCATTTCCCAACTTAAAGACTACCTGCACGCCAGTATGTAAATAAGGCTGCGGTCAGCAACTGTTAGCGCAGGTTGGTATAATATGATTAATAGTCTGCTGAAGCACGAACGGCTGTTAGCGGGAAAACAGGGTATTCAGGGTGGCGTAGGGTATAGCTTCTTTTGCAAAGCTGAAACTTCCTTTATCGCGGATTTCCTGTGCTGCCGTGTAAAATGCCCCA
Source organism: Chitinophagaceae bacterium (assembly GCA_031424135.1). Classification (GTDB taxonomy): domain Bacteria; phylum Bacteroidota; class Bacteroidia; order Chitinophagales; family Chitinophagaceae; genus JACMLD01. The sequence continues at coordinate 3,085 of JANPGT010001129.1, read as the reverse complement.
TAGGCTGCACGGGCCAGCGAAGAGCCAAGGCTTACCCGCTTAACCCCCATGTCTTCCAGCTGCTGAAGGGTAAAACTGGCATTGCTCAAGCCCATTACTACGCTTAGCGGAACTGGCGCGATGGCTTTCACAACGGTAACTATATCCGCCTGTGTTTTTAAGCCGGAAGCAAAAAGCACGGGGGCACCTGCTTCCGCAAAAGCCTGCAGCCTGCGTATGATATCGGCCAGCTCAGCGCTTCCATGAACCTGGCGCTCTGCCCTGGCCGTAAGCGTAAATGCAAATGGAAGGCTTTGCGCCGCTTTTACGGCTGCTTTCACCCGTTCCACCGCCAGCTCAAAAGCATAAATAGGATCTCCGGCCCTGCCGGTGGCATCTTCTATAGAACCGCCTGCCAGACCTGCTTCCGCGGCCATCAAAATGGTGGTGGCACATGCTTCGGGCTCGTCACCAAAACCATTTTCCAGGTCGGCCGCAACCGGCAAATGGGTGGCGGCAGCAATGGCGCCTGCATTGGCCAGGGTTTCCTGGCGGGAGACCCGGCCTTCGCCATCGGGCCTGCCCAGCGAATACGCCAGCCCTGCGCTGGTGCTGGTCAGCGCTTCAAAGCCAAGGCTGGTCAGCATTTTTGCGGAACCCGCGTCCCAGGGGTTGGGTATAACAAAGATGCCTGGACGCTGGTGCAGCGCACGGAAAGCGTTGGCTTTAGCGTTTAACTGTTCCAATTGATCTGAACCTGTTTGCATAATTATATTGTTGAACAGAAGGGCTGGCGTTGAAAGGTGCTACCCAACATCCTTTGCGGACAGGCTGCAACGATACTGCACCGCATTCCAGCTGCCAATCCCAAAAAATTATTGACTTGCTTTTGCCTGCATAAATTTCTCCAGGTTGGCCCTGGCATTTTTGTTCACTTTACTGGCTATGAAAGCACTCCAGCCCAATAGCAAACCGGGTAGCCCCAGGGCCTGGCGGCTCCATTTCCAGAGATCAAATTTATCAGTGTGTTCTGTAATTTTTCCGTTTTCAATCCGCATATGTGCCTTTACGTGATTGACTACATTTCTACCCGTCTTTGAAAATGTATAGGTGGCTACCCAATTGCAGGTAGCATACTCTTCATCCAGCAACTGTATATTGGAAAAAGTCAACGAAAAATTTTTAGCGTTTTTGCAAAGCATCTCCCACATGGCTTTTACCTCATCGCCCTGCAAAAGGCCAAATGCAGGATCACTGAAAACAGGATTATCACTGTAACAATCCTGCATGGTTTTGTAATCCAGCTGCTGAAAGGCAGTGTAGAAATCTTGTATAATTTGTTCATTGTTATTCATAAAAGAAGGCGCTTTTGGTCTTGCATTCAGTAAATTTAGCCTTACAAATGAAATATACATGAGAAAAATTATCAGCTTGTTTTTTGTATGCTTTACCAGCTTTTACGGCAGCGCCCAATACGCACAGGATTCTGCCTGGATAAAAGAACACTATTATAAAACAGAACGCTATATACCCATGCGCGATGGAGTAAAGCTTTTTACTTCCATCTATATACCCAAAGACAGCGCCCAGAAACACCCGATACTGTTAACCCGCACGCCGTATTCCTGCGCACCCTACGGAGAAGCCAACTTCAGCGCCAATCTCTGGAACCGCCACTGGCGCTACTATGCCAGGGAAAACTATATTATTGTAACGCAGGATGTACGCGGCCGCTGGATGAGTGAAGGCAGTTTTGCAGATATCCGCCCCTATAACCCCAATAAAAAAGGAAATGAAACGGATGAGGCCAGCGATACCTACGATGCCATTGACTGGATGGTAAAAAACCTGCCGTATAATAATGAGCATGTGGGCGTATTCGGCATCTCTTATCCCGGGTTTTATTCTACCATGGCAGCGCTGAGCGGTCACCCGGCATTGAAGGCAGTGAGCCCACAGGCGCCGGTGACCGACTGGTTTCAGGGTGACGATTTTCACCACAACGGCGCCTTCATGCTGATGGATGGATTTAGTTTTTATGCAGGTGGTTTTGGCTTCCCACGCCCAAAGCCCACTACGGTTGGGCCGGTATCAAACCTGAAACTTCCGGAGGTGGACAATTATACTACTTATCTAAATATTGGGGCCCTCAGCAATTTTAAAAAACTGGCGGGAGACAGCCTGCAATTCTTAAATGAAATGTTTGCCCACCCCGATTACGATGCCTGGTGGCAGGCACGCAACCCGCGCAATTTTGTGAGCGATGTTAAACCGGCTATACTGGTAGTGGGCGGCTTGTTTGATGCGGAAGACTGCTTCGGTGCCTGGAACCTTTATAAGGCCATTGAAAAGAAAAATCCGGCAACGCATGTTAACAAGCTGGTGATGGGCCCATGGTACCACGGGCAATGGGCTTCCACGGATGGCACGCATATGGGCAACCTGCGTTTTGGTTCCAATACCTCTTTCTGGTACCAGAATAATATTGAAATTCCTTTCTTTAATTATTACCTGAAGGGAGAGGGAGATATTTCCCAACTGGCCGAAGCCACCATCTTTTTCAGTGGTGAAAACAAATGGCATAATTATGCGCAGTGGCCGCCTGCAGATAAACAGGACAAGCCGCTTTACCTTCAGCCCAATGGCAAACTGGGCTGGGAAAAACCCGCAGCCAATGGTGGATACAGCGAATATACCAGCGACCCCGCGCATCCTGTTCCTTATACAGAGGATGTACATTTTTCAAGAACAAGGGAATACATGACAGACGACCAGCGTTTTGCAGCCCGCCGGCCCGATGTGCTGAGCTTTGAAACTTCGGTACTGGACGATGACATTACGCTGGGAGGCACGGTAGTAGCCGATTTGCTCACCAGCATTTCTTCTACCGATGCAGATTTTGTGGTAAAACTGATTGATGTCTTCCCCGATTCATTTGCTTACCCCGATGCGCAACCGCAGGCACGCCGCAGTGCGGGCGGCGACTACCCCATGGGCGGCTATGAACTACTGGTACGCGGAGAAATTATGCGTGGCCGTTTCCGTAACAGCTTTGCCAAACCCGAAGCATTTAAACCCGGCAAAACAGAGAAGGTGAAATTTGAAC
>JANPGT010001128.1:0-4420 GCA_031424135.1 Chitinophagaceae bacterium | reverse complement strand
GGGGGTTTAGTTCAAGATATGCCGCCCAGGCAGTTCCGCTGCTGGTACTAATGGGCAGTTATACCTACCGGAATTCAAAATACAATATGGTAGGCATTCTGCTGGGCGTGGTTATTGGCTTCATCTGTATTTTCTCTTATCTAACGGGCAGTTGATCATTCCCAGGCATTTGTAAGGGCTATTTCTCTTTCTTTAACACTACAAACAAAGAACTGCCCCATGGTTTAGCAACCAGCAACCTGTTCTCCAATGAGATGATTTTATAAAAAAATTGATTGATAAAACCAGGGGGCATTTTAACATCAGACACCGCACTATGCTGTTTTTTAAACAACCACTTTGTTCTTTGCAGCACCCTGGTCAGAAAAATAAACGGTGAAAGCAAAAAGGGCCAGTAAATAAATCCGGCTACCGCAATTTTTCCATTCAGCATTTTCTTCACCGATGCTATGGAATAACGTTGTTGCGTGCCTACAGCAATATCGTGCACTCCTTTAAATACCTCCAGCGCAGGGAAATTCATCAACAATACGCCTCCAGGTTTTAACAGCTGCAGCAGTCCCTGCACCGCTTCCGTATCCAGGCCGGGTTTCAGCATAGAAACAATGTCGTGGCTGATAATTACATCAAAAGAATTGGGAGGATAAGCACCTTCAAGCAGCAGTATATCCAGCACGCGCACATCAATACCACTGCTGGCTTGTGCCATTGCTGCTGCATAGGGCGACAGATCAAACCCGGCAAGATCTGAATAGCCACTTTCTTTTAAGCGCCACAGCAAACCGCCGGTGCCACAACCGGCATCCAGTATGCGCGGTTGCGCTGCAGCTGTGTACGCTTTTATTTTTTGAATGGTAAGTTCATGCAAACAACGGTACCACCAAAGTTGCCGTTCACATTTTGCCATGGCATCATACTCGTACCGGTTGCCTATCATATAATTCTTCAGATAATATTTTCAGTGAACTGCGGTGTATTTACCCGGGTATTTATTTTCTTTTTTATCACGTACTGGGGCGTATTATTAAGGGCCATCAATATTTTACCAACGTATTCTCCCAGCAGGCCTATTACTACAAATACAAGTCCTATCAGCAGCAACAGCAGAATGGCCAGGAAAGACCAGCCGGGCGGCACATCATGAATAATAACTTTCTCTACCAGAATGTACAGGGTGGCGCAAAACGAGACCAGGGAAATAATACCACCGGCAATGGTAATGAACCGCAGGGGCCTGAAAGAAAAATTGATAAACATATTGAGGTAAAGCGAAAAAAGTTTGCGGAGCGTGTAATTGGATCTACCCTCCTGCCGGTTTTCGTGTAACACTGTAGCAGCGCCTATATTATCTGTGCAGCGCAGCACCAGTGCATCGATATAGGGAAAAGGTCCTTTGTACAATATGATTTCCCTTACTACTTCCTTTTTTATCAGCTTAAAACTGCAGAGATACAGATCACGTGGCTTTTTCAGCAGGTAAACGGCAAAAGCACTGTTCAGTTTGCTGTAAAAATTGCGTATAAAAGAATGCTGCTTCACATCATAGCGGGCATACACTACATCGTAATTCTCCTTTACCGCTTTGTTTAAAAGAACAAGAATTTCTGAAGGAGGGTTCTGCAAATCATCATCAATAATGGCTACATAATCGCCGGTACAGAAATTTAAGCCGCATATGACCGCATTGTGTTCACCGCTGTTTTTCCGGAGCGATATAAATTGTACCTGCTCATTTTCCGCAGCCAGATCTTCGCAAACGGATTCACTCCTGTCCTTACTGCCGTCATTCACCAGTACCACTTCCAGGTTATAGGGCTGCAGGGTGTTGAAAAGGGAATATACCAGTTGCCGGATAGTATCCTGGCTGTTATAAACAGGTATCACCACAGATAATTTCATATGGATTCAGTTAGCTTGTTACTATTATTTTTTATAAACAGGGTGTGGTGCAGGAGGAAACAGGGATACCAGCTGAATAACCCGCCATTACCAGCGGTTATTTCACAGTCAGTCAGTTACTATAAAATAATTTTTTCAAAGTGACAGAAGCAATCTTTTGGCTGTATAGGAAGCGGAGATTTTTACGGATTACCAAATATAGGAATTTGTAAACATTAACGCTTCACAAAGCATGTTACCAATAAAAAATCCCTTCTTTTGTGAAAATCAAGTTAGTATCTTTCCCAAAAATAAAGTCCATGTCAATCAGCAGCCGGATCCTGGCTATCTTCTGCCTCAGCCTACTTTTGCAACCCCTGAAGGCGCAAACAGACAGCAGCCAGCTCCGCATCAGCCTGCTTACCTGTGGCCCGGGTGATGATCTTTATTCTATCTGGGGGCATACTGCCATCAGGGTGATAGATACCACCCACCAGGCAGACGTGGTATTTAATTACGGCACTTTCGACGACAGCGATCCGCTTTTCTACATCAAATTTACCAGGGGCATTATGATCTATTCGGTAGCACCGTATGCCTTTACCGATTTTATGGCAGAATACCAGCAGGGGGGCAGGTCCGTAACTGAACAGGTACTGCAACTCAACGCTGCAGAAAAGACGCAACTAACGAAGGCCCTCTGGAAAAATACTGAAAAAGAAAACAGGGACTATCCCTACCATTTCTATGCAGACAACTGCACTACGAGGGCAAGAGATATCCTGATGAAAAATATGGATACCGGCGCGCAATATAAAAATATCCGCCCCCAACCCGCCAGCAGCACTTACCGCCAGCTCATCCATAGCTATATGAATAACAGCAGCCAGGCATGGAACCGCTTTGCCATTGATGTGCTGCTGGGCAATCACCTGGACGAAACCATGACCAATAAGCAGGCGATGTTTTTACCGGATTACCTGATGAAGGGCTTAGACAGCGCCAGCATACGCGGACAGGCACTGGTGATGCAAACCAACCAGCTGCTGCCCGATGCCCGGCAAAATACCGGTAGTTTGTTTACCCCTGTACTGGTGTTTTCTGTTACGCTGCTGGTATTGCTGACCGTTAGCTTTCTCAAAAACAGCGCCGCACAAAAAATAGCGCTTGTACTGGACAGTGTGTTTTTCCTGCTGACCGGGCTACTGGGTTTACTGATGTTGGTTTTATGGATGGCCCGGGTAGACAGCGTTTGCAGGAATAATTACAACCTGCTATGGGCGCTGCCTACCCATACCATCATTGCTTTTGTGGTGAACAAACAAAAAACATGGATTAAATATTACTGGCTGGCAACCGCGGCACTGAATGCATTGCTGCTGATTACCTGGAAATGGCTGCCGCAGGAAATGAACAGCAGCCTCCTGCTGGTGGTGGCTATCTTATTTTTCAGAAGCATTGTGCGTTGGCAAAACATAAAAACATCATGACAAGAAAACACCTCCTTCTGCAGAACAAACAGGTTTTCTATTCTGTGCTGGGCGCTGGCAAACCGGTGGTACTGGTACATGGATTTGCAGAAGATAGTGATGTATGGAAGAACCAGGTGGCCGCATTGGCCCAAAACTACCTGTTAATTGTCCCCGATCTTCCTGGTAGCGGCGGATCTGACCTCCAGAAGGACATGAGCATTCAGGCAATGGCTGAATCTGTAAAAAGCATCCTGGACCAGGAGTTACCCAACCAACAGCAGGAAAACAGCATTATCATGGTGGGGCACAGCATGGGTGGCTATATAACCCTTGCTTTTGCCGAAAAATATGGCGGCATGCTGAAGGGGTTCGGCCTGTTTCATTCCACGGCTTTTGCAGATACTGAGGAGAAGAAAACCGCCCGCCGCAAAAGTATAGAATTTATGCAAACGCATGGTAGTTATGAATTTATAAAGCAGTCGACACCCAACCTTTTTACGGAAGAATACCGTATTAAAAACGGTGATATGGTAGCTGACATGATTGCCCGGTATAGTAATTTTGACCAGCGGGCCCTGGTGGCTTACTATGAAGCCATGATACAGCGCCCTGACCGTACAGCTGTATTGCGGTCGTTTGGAAAACCCATCTTATTCCTTATTGGTAAAAAAGATAAGGCAATACCATTTGAAGACAGCATGAAACAGTGCCATATGCCCCAGCTGGCAACCGTTGAAATCCTGGAAGCATCAGCCCATATGGGCATGTGGGAAGAAAAAGAAAAAAGTAACCAGGCCCTGTTGTCTTTCCTGCAGCAAATACAACAGTTTACCCTGCATTGAACTTGTGAATGAAAAAATTATTGGCAGCAGGTATCGCAATTTTATGCTTTATCCCCCTGTACGCAGCACATGTACGCGGGGGTGAACTTTCCTATAAATACCTGGGGCCCGGTGCAGCAGCCAATACTTCCCGCTACCTGTTAAAACTGAAACTGTACATTGACTGTAATGCAAACAATGTTGGACAAAATGAAACAGAACAACCCTTTACTATTTTTAACCGGAGCA
>JANPGT010001127.1:0-3478 GCA_031424135.1 Chitinophagaceae bacterium | reverse complement strand
TTTAGATGCTATTTTGGCAATACATTCTACCTTAAATTAATTGTAAAATACAATTTGAGGTTTTTTTAACTACGAATGATCCGCATTAAAATTTATATTTATGAAAACTTATATAAGTCATATTGCTAATGCATTACGGCTATTTACTACCCTTTTAAACGGGTTGTGTCAGTAAGTATATAGTCGCCCAAAAAGTGGGCAGTTTTGGCCAGCTTTATTTTTCTCCCCTATTTTTACGTAAATAGCAGTATGAATAAGAAAATGCTCAGCTGGATAGTTATTGCAATTACGGGGTTACTTGTGTTGCAGGGTTGCAGCCGGCCGGTGGCCCCGGAATATGGCGGTATTGAAAACCTGAGGATAAATAGTTTGGGACTTGGAGAATCTGCCGTATCGGCAGATTTAAAATATTACAATCCCAATAATTTCAATTTGAAATTGAAGAAGGGTTCCGTGGATGTGTACATGAATAATCGTTTTTTGGGGAAGACCATCCTGGATACCCTGACCGCCATCCCCGCCAGGGATAGCTTTTTAATACCGGTTTCGATGAAGGTGGACATGAAGCAGGTATACTCAAATGCCCTGGATATTTTGCTGTCGAACGAGGTCAATATCCGCCTGGATGGATTTGCCAAAATGGGCAAAGGCGGCTTTTATTTTGACCTGCCCATTAGGTATGAGGGCAAGCAGAAACTGGACATATCTTTATAAAAGCTGCGGGCTTGGAGCTATGAGCTTTGAGCAGATTTGCGGTCAATAAGCTGTTTAGAATGGGCGCATTTTGAATACCCCCGGCGCTTTTTACGGCCTGATAATTACGATTACTTCACCAGTAACAGACCGCGTAAATAATTCTTTTGCAGGCTCGGCGCCCGTAGCCCACCGCCGGCAGCTGTATTGCCGGGCATTAAAAAAGACGCTTCGCAGCGTCTTTTTTAATTTTTATGGTAACTTTTTCTCTAGTCCTTTTTCTTCATGCCGCCACCATCTTCCGGCTTTTTGCAGCACATGGGCAGTTTTTTGTAAGACTCCGGATTGGCAGATACATCGTCAGCATCATAGCCTGCATTGGCGATGGCCGTTTTTACATTTTCGATATTGGTCCGTTCTGTCCAGAAAGTCACTTTGGTAGTTTTATTTTTATAATTCACCACGGTTTTGGCTACTCCTTCTTCGCGGGCAAGGGTATTTTCAATACGTTGTTTACAACTTTCGCACTGAACGGTAGGTGTCTTTATGGTCACCGTTTGGGCCTTTTGAGCACTGGCAAGGGAAGCCATTCCGGTAAAAAAAGCCAGCAGCAATACTATTTTTTTCATGGTATATAATTTTCTCAAATTTAATTAAAGTCCTTTCCAATTGGAAGGATCCTGTTGCCAATTTAACAAAATGCTTTCCTGGGCTGCGTCCACTGTGCCCTTCTGCACCGCCATTTTTATAAGTGTTTCGTAGTTGGTAAGGGTTTTAAATGGTACCCCGGCGTCGGCAAAAGCCTTATCAGCCACCGGAAACCCGTAGCTGAAAATGGCTACCATCCCTATTACTTCCAGTCCGGCCGCCTTTAAAACGTCTACCACCTGCAGGCTGCTCTTGCCGGTAGAAATAAGGTCTTCAATCACCAATACCTTTTGCCCCTTCTCATAGAAACCCTCAATCTGGTTGCCCAATCCATGTTCTTTGGGTTTGGGCCTTACATATATATACGGCAGTTTCAGCTGGTCGGCGCTCAGGGCTCCCCAGGCAATGCCTGCAGTAGCTACGCCTGCCAGCAGATCTGCCTCCGGAAATGATGAGAAGATAATATTGCTCATCTCAGATTTAATAAACTCTCTTACGTACGGAAACGAGAGTACCCGCCGGTTATCGCAATAGATGGGGCTTTTCCAGCCGCTTGCCCAGGTAAAGGGCTGGGCCGGACTTAACTTAATAGCATTTACCTGTAGTAGCTTTTCTGCTACAGCTGTTTCGTTGGTCATGCCGCGAAGATATAAAAAAGCCATGAGCGGTTAGCTATGAGCCATGAGCCGCTGCGTTATTCCAGGTAAGCCCCCTTGATAACATCGCCCTCCGTTTCTACATAAATATGTTCCTGCAAAGTGGTAGAAATGGACAGGCCCACATAGTCGGGTTTTACGGGGAAGGCTTTGTGACTGCGCTCTACCAGTACAAGGGTTTGTATTTTTTTGGGATGAAAAGCCATAAAAGGCTTCATCGCATACAGCAGTGTTTTGCCGCTCATAGCCACATCATCTATTACGATGATCACTTTATCATCAAACTGCCCCTCCTTACTCAGCACTACTTCGGCCGGCAGGTGCTTATCCAGTGTAACGGTAAAAAGATCGGTAGGAATATCGCTGATTTCGCGCAGCAGTAATTGAATATGCCGGGCCATTACGGTACCGCTGTTTCGGATGCCGGCGAGCACCAGTTGCGTTTCGCCTGTGTTGTTTTCAAGAATCTCATAGGCCATACGGCGGAGCTTTTTAGCCGCTGTTGCCTGGTCCAGTATATAATTCTTCTCTGTTGCCAATTGTCTCCGTGTTTTACAAACAAAATACAACAAAACCACACACTAAAAACAAATCCTTTAATTTAGCTGGCAGAATATTGTACCATGCAATTTATACCCCAGTTATTGTTTTTGTTGCTGGCGGGCCTTGCCAGTTGGTTATTTTTTAAAAAAGCAGCGGCCATCCGCCGCAATATTTTATTGGGTAAGGAGGCCGACTATTCCGGCAACAGGGCGGCCCGTTGGAAAAACCTTTTTCTGCTGGCGCTGGGGCAAAAAAAAATGTTTAAGAATCCGTTGGTGGCTGTAATGCACCTGGTGATTTACGCCGGCTTTATTATTATTAACCTGGAAGTGCTGGAGATTGTGCTGGATGGTATACTGGGCACCCACCGGTTGTTTCTGGCGCCCCTTGGCGGCCTGTACCATTTTTTGATTAATTTCTTTGAGCTGCTGGCGGTGGGCGTAATTGCAGTATGCGTAGTATTTCTTATGCGCAGAAATGTATTAAAGCTGAAACGTTTTATCAGCAAAGATTTGAATGGATGGCCCCGCAGCGATGCCAACTATATACTTATTACGGAGATAGTGCTGATGACCCTGTTTCTTACCATGAATGCCAGCGATACCCTGCTGCAGGAAAGAGGTTATGGACATTACGGTGAACAGCTGACCGGCAGTTTTATGTTCTCCGGCTTTTTACATCCGCTGCTGGATGGTGTCAGTACTCCCACCCTGGTAATCATTGAAAGAACCTGCTGGTGGTTGCATATTACAGGTATACTGGCTTTTTTAAACTACCTGCCTTACTCAAAGCACCTGCACATACTATTGGCTTTCCCCAATGCTTATTACGCCCGGCTGGAACCCGCTGGCAAAATGCACAATATGCCTGCCATTCAAAACGAAGTGCTGTATGCCATGCAGCCTGAACTGGCCCCCACAGAAGCGGCAGCCCCTGCC
>JANPGT010001126.1:0-1990 GCA_031424135.1 Chitinophagaceae bacterium | reverse complement strand
ATCCGGCAAAAAGACTTTAAAAAGATGGCTTTACTGGGAACAAAATATACCATGGAGCTGGGCTTTTACCAGCAGGAGCTGGAAAAATTTGGCGTCAGCACCATCATACCGGGTGATGCAGACCGGCAATACATACACGATGCCATCTATAATGAAATGGGGAAAAATATTTTCCTGGCATCCACCAAAGAGCGGTTTATTGCAATCATCCAAACGTTGGAAAAACAAGGTGCTGAAGGAGTCATACTGGGCTGTACAGAAATACCCCTGCTCATCAAACAACACGACTCTCCTATTCCTGTTTTTGACACCACGCAAATACACGCAGCGGCAGCCGTTGCGTTTGCGTTGGATGAACTATAAGGCAGAAGAACCAGGGTATCTGGTTAAAGATAATACCTATAAGAAGGAAGGCAAAACCATACTGTGCTGAAAATGTATGGAGACATTATGCAGGTGGGCCTGCAAAAAAAATGAGCCCTGTGGAAACAGGGCTCGTAACCAAAACTAACTGCTTATGAGAAAAACTTAATTATTAATTTGATAGTGTAAAGATCGGCCGGTAAAACTAAAAATAGTGTTAAGATATGTTAGTGTACCGTTAACTTACTGTCGGCACAAAGGTACACCAGCACCGCTATTATAAATATACCACTAATAGGTAATATTTCCGCTACTCCATTTTTTTATACTCGGCTTCATTTATCCGCAGTGAAGCAATCCGCCCCTCCTTATCGGGCAAAAACTGTACCCAGGCTGTTCCGGCCCACCAGGGCGTAAAAACCCCCTTGAATACATCATATTGCCAGTGCTGCAGTGTTAAGACTCTTTCTCCGGGAAGTGCTACCTGCAGGTCATTGTCTTTTAATACCACGTTAATGGAAGCCAGTACTTTATTGGAGAATGTGCCCGTATACGCCTGCAATGGCAAAGTTGGCCGGGTATTGAGCACCCTTTTGGCCAGGCGCGCAGCTTCTTCCTTCTTAGCTGTATCTTCTTCTGCCTTGTACAGCTGGAACAAGGTATTGCTCCAGTCCCGGCTATTATCATTAAATGCCCATATATCTATTGCTTTGTACATCAGTGCATGCCGAAGCTCAGCATGATCCAGGTTTCCAAACACATACACGCCTGTACGGGCATCGGGTACCATGCCGGCAATGGCGGTGAGGCCGGCCAGGCTTCCGGTATGAAATTGCAGCATTTTACCGCGGTAATCATGCTGAAACCAGCCCAATCCGTAGGTAAACCAGTGCGGCTGTATAATCTCCATGGTTGGGTACATATCCAGCGGCGCTACTACCTGTGGCGTAAACATAGCGGCAAATGTTTCCGGCTTCAGCAGTCGCCTGCCGTTGATTTTGGTACTGTCCAGCAGGCATTGCAGCCATTTGGCCATATCGTCTGCGCAGGACCATACCCCACCCGCAGCACCTATATTGTTTGTATACAGGTAGCCAATCGGTTTAATTGTATCCTTGTCACGGTAATGCGGCGTGGTCATATCTGCCCCTGCAGCAATGCTGGCATGGTCGGCAAAAGTGGCGTGCATTCCTACCCGTGCAAAAATGCTGTCGGTAATACAGGCCTCCCAGGTTCTACCGGTCAGTTGATGAATGACCTCACCTGCCACCACATACATCAGGTTTTGATACACAAAGCCGCCCCGCAGCGAAAAGGCCGGCTCCATAAACTGCATCCGCCGCAGTATTTCTTCTCTTGAATAATTGGAGACCCATAAAAAATCGGCGTTGCCCAGGCCGGTATTATGGGTAAACAGATCCTTTACTGTTATCTCTGCACTTACATAGGGACTGGCAATTTTAAACGCAGGCAGGATAGATGATACCCTGTCGGTCCATTTTATCTTACCTGCATCTACCAGCATGCCCATGCAGACAGCCGTCATGGCTTTGGTAGTAGACGCGCAGGCAGACAGGGTGGTGGTAGTAAAAGGCTGCGGCTTACCCAGTTCGCGCACGCCATAGGC
>JANPGT010001125.1:0-4837 GCA_031424135.1 Chitinophagaceae bacterium | reverse complement strand
CGCTGGTATTCTCCAGAACAAATTCTTAGTTCACTTTGTTTCAAACAGGCAAGGCCGGGTACACGAACTAAGAACTATGAACTAAGAACTATTATGCTTTATATCCACCAAACATCCTGCATATCACCCCAGCAGACCTTTGCGGCTGCTGATATTGATCACCTGCACGAAGCGGTCAATAATAAACTACAGGTGGTGGAACCTTCATATGAAGGCATCCCAACCGGTATATTGCGCCGCATGGGGAAAGCCATCCGGATAGGGGTGGGCACTGCTTTACCGCTGATCCGCGGAAATACACATCCCATTGATGGTATTATTATTGGCACTGCCAACGGCGGCATGGAAGACTGCATCAAGTTCCTGAACCAGATAATAGATTATAACGAGGGCATGCTTACGCCCACCAATTTTGTGCAGAGCACTACCAATGCCATTGCAGCCCAGATAGCTTTGCTGAGTAGCAATAAGGGATACAATACTACACATGTGCAGCGCGGACTGGCTTTTGAAAATGCCCTGCTGGACGCTATGATGCTGCTGAAAGAAAATAATACTGCTACTTACCTGGCAGGAGGGGTGGATGAAATATCAGCCTACAATTACAATATAGACTACCTGGACGGCTGGTTTAAAACAGTCCCCACGGCTGCAAAAGATGTCTACAGTTCGGCTACTCCCGGCAGCCTTGCAGGCGAAGGTTCGGCCATGTTCCTGGTGAATGCTGTAAAAGACGATGCCATTGCCGCGATCAGTGGTGTACAGATGTTGCATACAGATGATGAAAAGTTGGTGGCAGGACAGCTACAGGCTTTCCTGCAGAACCAGCTGCCTGCCGGGGAGAAAATTGATCTGTTATTATCCGGAGAAGATGGCGATAGCCGAATGCAGCCATATTATTCTTCTTTTGAAGCCGTAGCAGGTAAACAATCCACCGTTGCCCGGTTTAAACACATGACTGGTGAATATGCTACTGCTTCCGCCGCTGCGCTCTGGCTGGCCTGCAACATACTGCAGCAGCAGCAACTGCCCACACACATGATCAAATCTCAAACAGCAGCAGCAGAAAATATCCAGCGCATACTTATCTGCAACACCCACAAAGGCAGACAGCACAGTTTTATTTTGGTGGAGAAACCACAATAAATTCAAAATAGAGAAGTAAAAAGTAAAAAAAGGGTCACACGAAATTCAGGAAGAATTGAAAAAACTTCAGGCGATCGATCAATAGCTTTTTGTAAAAGTTCCTGCGCCGTTGTTGGTCTGCCTGCCTGTAGCCAGGTGTTCACCAATAAGCGCACGGATGCAGACACCGACGGGTAGAAGGAAAGAAATCCGGAACGATGACCAAAAACCTTTGGAAGATAGGCTTCTCCTGTTGGAAGAGCTTCAACATCTTTTGGTAGAAGTGGAAAAACTTTCGGAAGATGGGCTTCTCCTGCAGGATGGCCTCAACAACTGTTGGGGGAATCACTTTAACTGTTGGAAGTGCGTCCACATCTTTTGGGAGAAGCGCAAAAACTATTGGGGGTGGACCAATATCTTTCAGGAAAACACATTAACTATTGGAAGTGCCTCCACATCTTTTGGGAAAAGGGGAAAAACTTTTGGTGGGGACTCACCGAAAAAAATGAAAATCGTTGAAAATGAAAGTATTAATAACCCGTCTCAATACAATTTCAGTAATAAATCTTTTATGGGCTGATACCTTGTCCAGGGAATAAAATGGTTGGCATCGGGGAAAATCAACTCTTCTACTTTTGATGCATTCACCAGCATCTTTTTATCGTAATCTACATTGGCCGGGGGCACCATATTGTCTTTCAGTCCGTGTACAATATAGACTGGGCAGGTAATCTTTGGAAAATCATTCTTCAGGTTCACCAAATCTTTTTTCAAATACCAGAGCTCTTCGTTGGAAGGCCGCAAGGCGCCGGGTACCAAATACGTAAGCGGCGACTTATACAAAACAGGCCGCCATTTTTCAGGTGTCTCCTGCGCCGGATCGTTGGATCCCGCCAGCAATACCAGCGCAGCAATACGGCCGGGGTTGTCTGCCGCCAGCTTCACTATCATGGGTCCGCCCAGTGAATGCCCCACCAGGTAGACGGGCTTGTTGTTTTTTAAATAGTCAAACAGCGGACTGATAATAACAGATTGCTGCGCCAGGTTAAGTGGTTTACCAAAATCGCTATAACCAAAGCCGGGCCGGTCTATAGCAATCATCCGGAATTTCTGCAGCAGGTCTTTGTCTTCCAGGTAGTTTTCAAAAGCATCCCAGCTGCCCGGCGTACCATGTACAAACACAATGGTAGGCAGGCTGTCGTTGCCGGTTTTTACATAGTGCAGGCTGCGCCTGTTTACCGTAATGGTATTCGTTACAACGTCTACACCCTTTGCCTTAAATTTTTCTTTGGCGGTGGCGTCGCTCATACGGAAGGTCATGCAGCTCTGCGCCATTATCAGCCATAGTACCAGTATGATACTCATTATTATAAATGTCTTCATAAGAAAGCGTTTCATTGTATGCAGGATTACGAGGAATGCGTGGTGAATGGTTTCCTTCCACCAACAAAAAACCACACTTAAAGTTATGTGCTAACAAGGAAAATAGCTGCAGAAGCGCAGATTAGTAATATTTGGGACCAGACCTGCAAGTTTCCAGCGCTGCCGGCTGCCTCCAAAGTTGTTAATTCCACTCCGCGGGTTTCAAAAACAAGACTGCCCAACATCAAGATTGTACCATCCCTTTAAACAAATGAACGAACAAAAAAATACCGCAGACCCGCCAGTATAATCTGCGAATCTGCGGCAATACATATAATAGTAAGCCGGCTATGCTAACGGCTACTCCGGTTTCTTTTTAATCGGTGGCTTTGGTCTTTCCCTGTTTGGATTATCACCTCTTGGAGGCTGCTGTGGCCCCGGTCCTCCACTGTTTTGCGGTGGGCGGTTGCCTGCAGGCCGTTGCGGATTGTTACCCGGTCCGCGCTGCTGCGGTGGCCTTTGACTGCCTGGCCCGCGTTGTTGCGGGTTGTTATTGCCGCCCTGCGCTGGTGGTTGCTGCGGATTATTATTTCCGCGTTGTGGCTGGTTGCCGCCTCTTTCTCTTTGCTGTGGCGGGTTATTATTGCCTCCGCCCTGGCGCGATGGCTGATTGGGATTGTTTCCGCGCTGCTGTTGCTGCGGACCGTTATTGCTTCCGCCGCCCTGGCGTGATTGCTGGTTATTGCCACGACCGCCACCTTGTTGCGACCTGCCCCTGCGGTCAGCCTTCTCCAGTGTATTCAAACTGATTTGCCCTACCAGTTCCACAAAACCACTTTCGCTTTCTTTGGGTTTATTGGTAGTAATATCTATTGCTTCCAGTTCTTCAGGAATAACGCCCTGCTGGTTCAGTTGCTTAATTTTCTTTACCCGCTCAATGGTTACGGGGTATTGTTTATTACTGTCGGGCAGGGTATACCACATCAGGTTCCTGAAAATATCTTTTTTTACCAGGAAGGCATTGCCACGGGCCACCTGCAGGGTGTCTGTATTGTCGGGGAAATGCTGTAAAGCATCCAGGTAGGTATCCAGCTCATAGTTCAAACAGCATTTTAAGCGCCCGCACTGGCCGCTTAACTTGGTTTGGTTGATAGATAAGTTCTGGTAACGGGCAGCGGTAGTGTTTACGCTTTTAAAATCGCTGAGCCAGGTGCTGCAGCAAAGTTCCCTTCCACAGCTGCCGATACCGCCCACTTTGGCGGCTTCCTGGCGGGCGCCAATCTGCCGCATTTCTACTTTCACTTTAAACTCGCTGGCAAATACGCGTATCAGTTCGCGAAAGTCTACCCTGTCATCGGCAATATAAAAGAAAGTGGCTTTGCGGCCATCGGCCTGTATTTCCACTTCGGTCAGCTTCATGTTTAATTTCAGCTGTTTGCTGATGGCCCTGCTGCGAACAAGGGCATCCCGTTCACGCGCCTTGTTCTGTTTCCACACTTCAATATCGCGGTCACCGGCGCGGCGCAGTATTTTTTTCATTTCGGGGTTAAACTCATCGCCCCCTTTTTTCTTCAGCTGCAGGCGTACCATTTCACCCGTCATATTTACCTCGCCCACATCGAAGCCACTGACGCCTTCAACACTTACCAGGGTTCCTTTCTCAAAATACTGCAGCGAAGGATTCCGGAAAAAATCTTTCCTGCTGCCATTGTTAAAACTTATTTCTACCACCTTGCAGGCGCTTTCCGGATCTGCAAAAGGAAGATTCGCCAGCCAATCGTGCACATTTAAGCGGTTACAACCGCCTGTGCTGCATCCCCCATTGCTTTTACAGCCATTGGGTTTGCCGGTACCACAGCTTCCACAGCCCATATTATTAATCAATTAAAAATGAAGAAATGTTACAGCCTGCAATGGTTGCATTTTAAAGCAATACACAGGAGGTAACTATTGCTAAACATTGCAGGTGGAAGACATAGCAGGAGCCGGGCGGTAATTCTTTGTTAGATCATCGTTGCGTCGCACACTTGTACAGGGGGAAGTAAATCATCAGCCCAAAATATATAATACTGCTCCGTAACGCTATGCGTTCATCACCCGGGCAGTTGCAACAATGTTCTGCAGAATTCCACGACACCGCATCTCACCAATCATTCGCACTTTATCCACCTTACAACTCAATTAACCAAAAATAGGGATTTATCGGCAATGATATGATAGAGTTTAATGGTGAGGGCGTGAAACAGCATTTTGCCATGGGCATTGCGTTCTATGTAGTAGGCAGCCTTGTCCAGCTCTTCAATAATGGCCTGTTGCTGGTTAATATCTGACAGTTTATTGAGGCGGAGGG
>JANPGT010001124.1:0-2545 GCA_031424135.1 Chitinophagaceae bacterium | reverse complement strand
CGGTCTTTTTCGTCCAGCACTTCCGCTACAGCGTATTTTCCTTTTTCGGGTATTTTTTCCATGGGTTACTCTACATTTGTTCTTTCAAAACGGTCAAAAATGTAATTTTGTTCTAAATTTAATAATATTGACTGATATTTTGTTCTCCCATTCTACATTTGTGGACCGAACCGCCTTATTTTCTCCCTTTCTTAAAAAAAATATATAATATGTCAACAAAATTGCAGTCTACCGACTTACAACTTCCCTACAAGGTGAAAGATATGAGCCTTGCAGAATGGGGCCGTAAAGAAATACGCCTGGCTGAAGCAGAGATGCCCGGCCTGATGGCATTAAGAGAAGAATATGGTGCCAGTCAGCCACTGAAAGGTGCCCGCATTGCAGGTTGCCTGCACATGACTATTCAAACCGCTGTGCTAATTGAAACGCTGGTTGCCCTGGGTGCTGAAGTACGCTGGAGTTCCTGCAATATATTTTCTACCCAGGACCAGGCCGCTGCTGCTATTGCTGCTGCTGGTATTGGTGTTTTTGCCTGGAAAGGTCAGAGCCAGGAAGAAGCTGATTGGTGCATTGAACAAACCCTGTTCTTTGGAGGTACTGATCGTCCGCTGAATATGATACTGGACGATGGTGGCGATTTGACAAACATGGTATTTGATAAATATCCTGAGTTCATTCAGCATATTAAAGGATTGAGCGAAGAAACCACTACCGGTGTTCACCGCCTGTACGAGCGCATGGAAAAAGGCACACTGCCCATCCCTGCCATCAACGTAAACGATTCTGTTACCAAATCTAAATTTGATAACAAATACGGTTGTAAAGAATCACTGGTAGATGCTATCCGCCGCGCTACGGATGTTATGATGGCAGGTAAAGTAGCCGTTGTAGGAAGCTATGGTGATGTGGGCAAGGGTTCTGCCGCTTCATTGAAAGGTGCAGGCGCCCGTGTAATTGTTACTGAAATTGATCCTATCTGCGCATTGCAGGCTGCTATGGACGGTTTTGAAGTAAAGAAAATGATTGATGCCGTAAAAGAAGCAGACATTATAGTAACTGCCAGCGGTTGCCGCGACCTGATTACCGAGAAACATTTCCGTGTAATGAAAGACAAGGCCATCGTTTGTAATATCGGTCACTTTGATATTGAAATTGATATGGCATGGCTGAATAAAAATTATGGCCATACAAAAGACACCATCAAACCACAGGTTGACTTATACGAAATAGACGGTAAAGAAGTGATCATACTGGCAGAAGGCCGCTTGGTAAACCTGGGCTGCGCTACCGGTCACCCCAGCTTTGTAATGAGCAATTCATTTACCAACCAGACACTGGCGCAGATTGAACTGTGGACCAACCACAAGAGCTACGAAAACAAAGTGTATGTGTTGCCAAAACACCTGGATGAAAAAGTGGCCCGCCTGCACCTTGCAAAAATTGGTGTGGTGTTGGATGAACTGACTACAGAACAGGCTGAATACCTTGGCTTGCCAAAAGCGGGTCCGTTTAAACCAGAGCATTACAGGTATTAATATATATCTCGAATTTGTTTAAACCCTGAAGAGGCTGTCTCAATACAATGAGACGGCCTTTTTATTGCCATAATAACAAGGCCGCCGGCAACCCTCCTACGGCTTTCGTAACTTCCAGGACTAGTATTTTATCCTGCAATTACCGCTCAAAACTGTCAAGTTTTTTTTAGGACGGGTCAATTTCCTCTGAAGAAAAGGAAATTTCCTCCGAAGAAAAATGCATTTCCTCCGGAGAAAAGAAAATTTCCTCCGGGCAAAAGTGAATTTCCTCCGAAGAAAAATGAATTTCCTCTGGGAAAAAGTAAATCCCCTCCGAAGAAAAGTAAATTTCTTCCTGCTAAAAGTGCATTTCCTCCGGGTAAAACTGAATTTCCTCTTACGCATTGACCATTGCTTCTGGTGAAAATGCGTTTTGCCCGTTGGAAAAAAACCAGCTTGCCTGGAAAAAAATTTATTTCCCAAATATTTATCAATCAATACTTTTTGTAAAATCCAAAAATATTTTTGCACGAAAACACGAAAGTGTCAAAAAATTGATTATACCTTTGTAATGAAAATTACAGGTCAAGTGTAATGGCGTTCCTCCCGGACGCAGCTGATTCGGGTTTTTTCTTCTAAGCATTTGACCGCCGGTGCTACCGGTTTTGTAGATGGACTTTATACAATAAATTTCCAACAGGATGTATCATCTCTTCTTGAAAATTGCCGGTCGGTGAGACACCGGACCAGGGCAAAAGAAAAGATTCAGAAAGATTTCTCCGCACGGAACAGCTTATAACAGCACAAACACTGGTAGATAAACCAGTAAGTCAAAATTTACAACACGGCAGCCGCCTGCAACAAGCAGGGCTTCACTGTAGCTGGCCACTACGCGATTCCCCTTTGTGTTAATTATCAATTGTGCAGGCAAGAAGCCTGTATAGAAACATTTAAAAACAATTTAAAAAAACAAAACGGCACTGCTCCTGAAAATGAAATTCCTTTTGCCATGATGCTGTTGGTGAAAACAC
>JANPGT010001123.1:0-2950 GCA_031424135.1 Chitinophagaceae bacterium | reverse complement strand
CTTTTTCAATCTTCTTTAAAAGACGCCAGCGGGGTTGTAAAACCAGATCATGCATATCCCACATTACTGAACCTGCTGCCCGAAGGTATGAAGGGGCTCGCTTTTGCTGCCCTGGTGGCCGCTATTATTGCGTCTCTGGCTGGTAAGGCCAACAGCATATCCACCATATTCGCACTGGATATTTATAAACCATTTTTTAATAAAGAAGCCAGTGAAAAGAAATTAATCAGTACGGGCAGATGGGCTGTAATTGTCAGTATGTTGGTAGCAGCATTGGTGGCGCCGGCACTTACTGCGCTTGACCAGGCTTACCAATTTATACAGGAATACGTTGGATTCATTTCTCCCGGCGTATTGGCCATTTTCCTGCTGGGTATGTTTTGGAAGAGAACCAATTCTGCTGCGGCCCTGTCCGCTGCTGTTCTAACCATACCGCTTTCTGTTGTGTTAAAATATTTGCCAAAAATATGCGACCTGCGTGTTCTGGCGTCATCTGGTTTTTCATCACCTGTTACCCAGTCTGACGGAACCGTTTTGTATGAAATTCCTTTTCTTGATCGCATGACCATCGTTTTTCTTTTCCTGTCGGCGCTGATGATTATTATCAGCCTCCTGAGCCCCCAAACGAAAAATGCGCCAGCCATTATCGAGGTGGATAAAACGATGTTCAAATCCTCGCCTTCATTTATTGCAGGTTCGGTGCTCATAGTCGGTATACTGGCTGCTTTATACATTGCTTTCTGGTAAGCAATGTTTTACGGCATTTGTTCTGCAGCGATAATTTAAATGACAGTCGCGGCCCCGGTGTGCCCGGCCAACGGGCGTCCATACCGGGGTAATATTATTTTTCCACATTTCTTTTAAGTGAATGAACATTCATTTACATTTGCCCCTGCATGAGAGTCAGAGACGATAATAAGATGCTGGTCATCCGTGAAAAAGCCATTGAAATGATGGTGGAAAAAGGTTTTGACGGATTCAGTATGCAGAAGCTGGCCAAAGCTGCCAATGTATCACCCGCCACCTTATATATATATTATAAAGACCGTGAAGATTTGATTATGCAATTGTGGTGTGCGTCTTTTAAGGAAATGTCGGATGCCACCCTGAAGAATTTTGATCCCCATATGTCTTTCAGTGAGGGGTTAAAAGTACAATGGATGAACAGGGTAAGGTATTGCATGAAGCATCCGCTGCACATGCAGTTTATGGAACAGCTGCGGCATTCCCCTTTACAGGAAAGAGCCATGGATATGATGGGGCCGCATTTCAAAGACGCCATGAAAACTTTTATCAGCAATGCCATTAAAAGAAATGAATTGGTGAAAGTAGAAGTAGAGGTTTACTGGTCAATTGCCTTTGCCCCAATGTATAACCTTGTAAAGTTTCACCTGGAAGGGATGAGCATGGGAGGAAAGAAATTTACCCTTACAGATAAAATTCTCAATGAAACGCTTCAACTGGTAATTAAAGCCCTTACCCCCTGATTGTTTGACCTTTTTGACTGTGAATACCCCTGCGAATTGCCTGTTGCATTGACTTTGCATTCCCTGCACCCCTAACCCTGTACCATTTACCTTAATATCCAACTATGCAAGTATTAGTATTAAAAACAAATATCCGCTACAAGAAACACCTGAAAGAGGTGGCGCCGTTGCTGGATGGCCAACACAATATTTTCCGCTGGAATGTTGATTTGCAGGACAGGGACAAAGTGCTGCGCATAGAAGCTGGTGCTTTGCCCGTTAATGATATTATCCAATTAATTCAGGAAGCTGGTTTCCATTGCGAGGAACTGGCAGATTAATTTTTTTTATGAAAGAAGAAAAACTGCAGCTTAATCAACCTGTAAAACCGAAAGTATTTAGTACTTACCAGGTTTTTATTATAGCCATACTGGCAATACTGCAATTTACTTTGATTCTGGATTTTATGGTGCTGTCTCCGCTGGGCGCTATTTTATTACCGGTATTTCATATTACCACAAAACAGTTTGGTCTGGTAGTATCTGCTTATGCATTCAGCGCCGGTGCATCCGGACTGCTGGCAGCAGGTTTTGCTGATAAGTTTGACCGGAAAAAAATACTGTTGTTTTTCTATGCAGGTTTTATGGCCGGTACTTTTTTATGCGCCATTGCACCTACTTATTATTTTTTGCTGGGTGCCAGGATTGTAACAGGCATTTTTGGCGGTGTAATCGGGTCTGTGAGTTTTGCTATCATTACGGATATGTTTAAAATTGAAGTAAGGGGCCGTGTAATGGGTTTTGTGCAAACTGCTTTTGCCGCCAGCCAGGTGCTGGGACTGCCTGTCGGCCTATTCCTGGCCAGCCGTTTTGGGTGGCACGCGCCGTTCTGGATGATAGGTACTGTAGGGTCCGTTGTAGGCGTCATCATTTTCATTTATATGAAACCGGTAGACGCTCATCTTTCTTTAAAATCCGACCGCAGTGCATTTGAGCATCTGGTGAAAACATTGTCGCACACCACCTATCTCCGTGCATTCCTGGCCACCACGCTGCTGGCCACGGGTGGTTTTATGCTGATGCCTTTCGGCAGTACTTTTAGTATCAATAATCTTGGTATTACCATGGGTCAATTGCCCATTTTATATGGCATTACAGGTGCATTTTCCATAATAACCGGCCCATTGATTGGAAAGGCCAGTGATAAAATTGGTAAGTATAATATGTTTGTGATTGGTTCCATCATCAGTATGGCACTGGTATTATTATACACCAACCTGGGCATTACCCCCTTATGGATATTGATTACCATCAACGTTGTTTTGTTTGTGGGCATCTCTTCACGGATGATTGCTGCTTCGGCACTGATGACGGCTATACCGCAACCGCAGGACAGGGGGGCATTTATGAGTATCAATTCTTCTGTGCAGCAGATTGCTGGTGGTGTTGCCGCCTATGTGGCCGGGCTGCTGGTAGTGCAGAGCA
>JANPGT010001122.1:0-2918 GCA_031424135.1 Chitinophagaceae bacterium | reverse complement strand
CGTCTTCATACTGTTCGGCATACTGATTCACCGCAGTTTTCTGCATGCACGCAGATCGGGGAATCCATTTACTTTTTATTTATGCGCGGGTATTGCCATTGCCAATGGAGCCTGCTGCAATCAATAACAATTGTACGCCATTGGCAATGGCAATACCCGCGCATAAATAAAAAGTAAATGGATTACCCGATCTGCGTGCATGCAGAAAACTGCGGTGAATCAGTATGCCGAACAGTATGAAGACGGCCACCAGTCCCAGCCAGCCCAGGTCTTCACCAATGCTGGGCAGTATCATGTCGGTATGCGCCGCCGGCATGCTGTTTGAAAAGCCGCGGCCAATGCCCTGACCGGAGAAACCGCCGGAAGACAATGTCCAGTAACTATGCGCCAGGTGATCGCCGCCATATACATCATTGTTCCACTGGTTCATCCAGATGGCTTTGCGGTCGCCGAGGCGGTCACCAATACCCGGCACCTTATCGCCAAAAGCAAAAGCCGCAATCACCATTAGTACAATTACCGGCGCATCTGCAACGGCTGCAAAACTGCCCCACCATTTTATGCTACGCAGCTGCCCTTGTATCACCAAACCAATCAATACCCCTGTAAATGCAAGGGCGCTGGCCATCCATCCCGGCAATAGCCAGAGCAGCAGGCAATAACCAGCAGCAGCGCTAATAGTAAATAATAAATTGCCGCGTGCAATACTGTAAAAGAAAAGAAAAGTAAAGCAGACCACCATGGCGGGGCCCATATCACCCATAAAAAGATAAAGCGCCAGTATGCCGGCAATGCCGGCAAAAACACCCACACTAATATAAAAACGCCAGCGTATATCTGATAGTTGGCGCAGTTGATCACCGGTGGAAGCGAAGAATGCCGCCAGGAAGATCAATAAAAAGTACTTGGTGATTTCGCCTGGTTGAAAAACAAGTCCGCCCAGTTGTATATTCACTTTTACCCCGCTGCCTTCGGGCCCTGTGCCTATGAAAGAAGTGAGCAGGGCCAGGCCAATGGCCAGCGCCAGCCAGGTCCAGCCTTTTAACTGGTAGCTGTTTTTTTGTTTGAAATTAAACAGGCCATCAAACTGCCAGCGGGTATACAGGCGGGCTGCATTGATATGGCAGAGAATGGTATAACCCACCAAACCAGCAATAACACCCTGTAAAGATTGATATGCATACAGCGTATCGCGCAGCGGATCCTGTATACTGAACAATAACAGCAGCGAGATACCGCAGAGCAGCAGTAATATGGGAAGCAGGAAAATATCCGGCTGTTTTTTCCTGAGCGATAACAACAGGTTTACCAGCAGGAAAGCCAGTATCAACACGCCTGCAATTAATTGGAAACTGGTGGTGAATTCAGCCGGCGTTCTTACCAGCAGCAGGCCATCTTCTTTCAACTGTCCATATACGATAGTACCCATCAGCCTTATCTTATGCGGCCTGGCAGTAAATGAATAGCGGGCATTTTTATCCAGGCGGGCGGTGCCCCGGCGGTTCCCAAATTCAACACCAGGTTTCATGGGCAGCACACTATAACCTGAATCGGGCAGCAGGCCGGTGAATACAAATTCGCCTTTTTCATTGCTGCGGGTATAAGCGGTGAATGCACTGCTGGAATCTTCTGCTGCGGCTATATGTTGCCGCAACTGTACCAGCACACCTGGTATGGGTTGATCTGCCATTGTTACCCGCCCGCTGATTTCTTTATTACCGGTTTGCTCCAGGGAAGAAGGATAGTTGCCGGGGTGCGTCAGTTCCTGCACATATAAAGCAGAATCAAAACCCAGTCTTTGCCGGGAGGCGGTTAGCCGGTCCTGGAAATCGGTGCCTCCTATTGGGCTCTTCCAGCCAAGCGGGGCAGTAATGGCAAAGCCGGTTTTATTAAGGGCACCCAGGTTATCCGGCTGGCCGTTGCTAAACAGTTGCGCCGACAATGAATCTGCCAGCAAATCAATATCGCGCTGATCTGAATAATAATTACCATCTGCAATAATCTTTTTCAACACATCTTTGTCCATACCGGCTTCCAGCTTGATGGCGCGGTGCTGGCGCAGCGCTGTTGCTGTTTTTTCAAGATCGGGCCGCAGCACCGTAAACAGTTTGAAAAAAAACAATAGTAATACCGCCGACGCCAGCAGCAGCAGCCACCAGCCTTCAGCGTTAGTAGATTGATTGGTATGTCTTGTGCCGGCTGTCATATGGTTGATTAGGGGTTGTAAGCGGGAGCAGATCCTTTTACAATAAATTCATCAAAGGCAACTGTCTGTATGCCGTCTGTGCGCAGACCGAAATAGCTGCCAAAGCCACGGGTAAAAGGCAATATTTTTTCCAGCCGCCCATTTACCAGGAAGCGCAGGGTTTCTGCCCTTCTTTCTATAGAAAAAATATTCATTTCACTGCCGGGGTGTATATTGGACGATGCCGTCCAGTCGGTGAGCGCATTCCACTGGTCTTTTATAGAAGTACCAATGGAATAGTAACCGCTGGAGGTAATATAAAAAACAAAAAAAGCGTCCCGGCCTTCATCGCCGCAGAAAATAATACCAAAAGGATCGCTGCTGCCTTCGCCTTCGTGGGTTGCAGTAGCAGCAATGGTGAAATCTTTTTCGGTATCCATATTCAGTTTAATAAAAGAAGAATAGCTCAGCGAGTCGTTAAATCCTTTCATGGTATACTTGCCATCCAGTAAAATAAATTCGCTGTTATCATCCCTGCCGGTATTCCAGGCACTGTCCTGCTGGTCAAAATCATTGTAGTACATACCATTCACCAGGGGCGTTCCCGGGTCGGTAATCAATGGCTGGGTATTTTCACCCAATACTGTAGGCGTATGGCGGACATTCACCACGCGTGCCGCCTGCGGCAGCAGCACCTGTTTGCTGTTTATCACCGGCGTTAAAGTGTTGGCAG
>JANPGT010001121.1:0-3774 GCA_031424135.1 Chitinophagaceae bacterium | reverse complement strand
CCCTGTTTCACCTGTACAACCAACACACCTGTCGTATCGTTCATCCCTGTTGCCGAACGTTCACCAAGTGAAGTTAGATTTTTTACTTTGGCTCCCATAAAATCGACCACCGGGTTATTCTCTATTTTATCAAGTGCAATCACTGAAGGCAATAATGGTTTTTTGGCCAATGACTTCAACTGCGGAGAAACAACTCCAAAGCTATCCATTGCAAAATTTTTAAACCCTGCAGCAAATGCTATGGACTTATTTTTTAAACGAAAGTCGCCATTCTTTGCATCCACAAAATCCAGATACCCGCATACTGAATGTTTATCTGTTCCATTGCTCCATGCAGCTTTAAGAGAAACAGAATCCGGGAAAATATTGTAATCCGTTTCTTTCCCCCAAACTGTAATGCCGATGGGCATGTATGAAGATGAAACCACATTATGCCTGAACACATCGTTGCTGTTGGGAAACCATACATGCGGATGAAATGAATTATTGATGATGATATTATTTTCAACAACACGGTTCACGCCTTCACGAAGTTTTATACCACCATTCAGACAAAGGTTGTTATAAATTATATAGCTACTGGAGCCGTCATCAAGATCTATATCCCAACCGTGATCGCAACGCATACGGTTGTTGCGGAGAATAATTGGGTTTACCACATCCAGCATAGTAAGATCGAAATAATTCCAAACTATCGAGTCAAGTACCTTTTTATCCGGGTGCCAGTAGCGGTCACGTCCCCATGAATTGAATGAGCCGTGATCGCCGCTTTCTTTTACCGTGTTAAATACATCATTGAATTCAATAACATGTCCACCCCAGGTTCCCTCACTCACATTTATACCGGCGCGGGGAACATCGTAAATGGTATTATGACTAACGGTAATGCTTTGACACATGGAAAGTTCAACACCCGCTGACTGTTTTTCTACCATGCCCAAATCAAACATCAGGTTATCATACACCGTGCAATCTGCAGGGTAGTTATTTGTTTTTGGACCCGGAGTACGATCAATTTGTTCCAGCGGTACAAATTGGTTGTATTCAAAGCTGGGTGACCGGACGGCATTTGGATCGCCCACAAAGCATACAGCGCTGGCACCTATCTTTGACATCAGGCATCCTGACACTTCGCAATGGCGGTTGAACTTATTAAAGAAAACAGCATTTCCGCCAAGATTATAGAGTGTGCAATTTTTAAGCGAACAATTTAAAGCGCCCTCGTAAAGTACAGCAGCTCCACGGTAAATCGTCCAGTCGCTGCGCAGCAGGGGTTCTTTGTTCTGCATAAATGTCCGCAGCGTTTGCGTAAGCATCAAACCTTCTATGCGGATATTCCTTACCGGTTTTTTTTCTGTGCCCCTGAATTCAAATAAATTCGCTGTCTGCGGAGTTTCAAATTTCGCGGTTTTAATATCAATATCATCCGGTGGACAATAATAAAGAGTTCCTGTTTTTTTATCGTAAAACCATTCATTAACGGTGTCGAGTTCTTCAAAAATATTTTCTACAAACCGGTATTTTTCGTGCATGCCCATGCGACGATTATTCTGCCAACCACCTTCAAGAGCCAGTTCGTTTTGGTCATTTTTCCCCATGATAAGATAATGAAAATCGCCCCATTCAGAACGATGCAAAGCATGCACATAACCACCCGCAGGCGATTTCCACCGGGTAGCTCTTTCTTTGCCGACTGCATCAGCAGCAGTTCCACCAAGAAAACGTACAGTGGAGTCGAAGTTGGGATAACGTGCCATCCGCTGCAATTGCCCATTGACGAACAATTCATCAAAAATGAGATCCTGTTTTACAGCAGCTTTCCAGATTCCATTTTTGTATTTTTCCCATTTCAGATGCAATGGAACTCCTCCACTAATAATGACGTTCTGGCTTTTAAAGGCCGTTATTGTAAGTGTTTCGTTTTCTTTTCTTGCGTCTTCCGGAGTAAATATTACGGGTTTCTTCAAATAATAAGTTCCTTCAAAAAGATATATCACTGCCGGCCCCGGTGTTTTACGCAGCTCCGCCATCGCCTTTCCAATGGATGCAAATGGTTTGTTCTGTGTCCCCCTGTTGGCATCACTGCCCTTGGGGGAAACATACAATTTTGTTTGGGCAAACAAAATTGCCGGCCATAGAAGAAGAAATATTATGTTTATTTTTTTAATGCTGCCCACAAAAACCAAATATTTTAAATTAGATGACAATGCTGTTATTCTGCCTTTAGAAAGACTTCAGCACCTTTTAATGTTTCAGAAAAAGCTTTCAACCTGATTTCGCCTGCTTTTTTGGGAGTGTAAAGTAAACTGCTATTCCCTCACCTGCCCATTGCCCCTTACCACCCATTTATAGCCGGTCAGCTCTTCCAGTCCCATAGGACCGCGGGCATGCAGTTTCTGTGTGCTGATACCAATTTCGGCGCCCAGGCCAAACTGCGCGCCATCCGTAAAAGAAGTGGCAGCATTGCTGTACACCGCAGCAGCATCCACCCTGTTCAAAAAAGTTTCTATAGTGGCGGCATTTTCAGAAACAATAGATTCGCTGTGTTTGGATCCGAAGCGGGCAATATGCTGCAGGGCCTCCTCCAGTGTCTTTACTGTTTTGATGGCCATTTTCAGCGACAGGAATTCTGTACCGAAATGCGTCTCGTCTGCCCGCTGCAAAAGATGAGTGGGATAAGCAGCATGAAGTACTGCAAAAGAGGCTTTGTCTGCAAAAATCTCCACCTGCTTTTCCAGTAAGGGGGCCACAATTTCAGGAAGACGCGGCAATAGCTGTTCATGTATCACCAGGCAATCCAGCGTATTGCACACACTGGGCCTGCGTGTTTTGGAGTTGAAAACAATATTACTGAGCATCTGGGTGTTGGCCGTTTCATCTCCGTAGACATGAACGATGCCCGCACCTGTTTCTATCACCGGTATGCGGCTGTTTTGCCGTACAAAATTGATCAGTTGCTGGCTGCCGCGTGGTATCACCACGTCAATATAACCGGCGGCCTGCAATAAGGCATCGGTGGCCTGGCGTTCGGGCGGCAATAATACAGCCACATTGGTATCAATATGTTGCGTCTCTAAAACAGTATGAATAATTTTTATTAGTGCTGTATTGGAATATTGCGCATCGGCACTGCCCTTTAACACCGTAACATTACCCGTTTTAAAACACAGTGTAAACACATCTACGGTAACATTGGGGCGCGCCTCGTATATTACTGCCACCACGCCAAGGGGTACACGAATTTTTGAAATATGCAGGCCGTTGGGCATGGTCTTCTGTAACAGCAGTTCCCCCTGCGGTGTATTCAATCCGGCTACATTGCGTATTTCGGCCGCAATGCCTTCAATACGTGCTTCTGTGAGTTGCAGCCGGTCGTATTTTGCATCCGCCGGATCCATGCGTTCAAGATCTTTCTGATTCTCCTGTAAAATGAACGGTGTTTGCGCCACCAATGCATCCGCCAGCTGCAGCAATACCCCGTTGATGGTTTCCTTTGCCAGGCTGCTTACCTGGTCAACGGCCTTTTTCGCATTTTCAAAATAAGAAGTATAATTCAATGCTTACACGTTTATATATAAATAATCATAGTGCACCAGTGGCCGTTCCTGCTTTTTACCAATGCGTTCCTGTGCTTTGTCTGACCCATATTCTGCAATGCCCAGCCCTATGGCTTTGCCCCTGCTATCGAGCAGCTTAATAACGTCCCCCTTTTTAAAATCAGATTTTATCTGCAGTACGCCCACGGGCAACAAACTAACGGGATTGCCGGAAGTA
>JANPGT010001120.1:0-8358 GCA_031424135.1 Chitinophagaceae bacterium | reverse complement strand
CTCTGCTGCGCTGCGCCTGGCCGATATGGGGGCACAGGTAATAAAGATTGAAAAACCAGGCACCGGCGATATTTGCCGTCAGCTCTATGTTTCTGATACAATGATAGAGGGGGAGTCGACGATTTTTCATGCGATTAACCGTAATAAGAAAAGTTATGCAGCCGATCTGAAAGATCCGGCCGACCTGGATAAAATTAAACAGCTCCTTACAAAAGCTGATGTAATGATGCACAATTTCCGGCCGGGCGTGATGGAACGTATTGGCCTGGATTATGCAACAGTGAAGCAGCTGAACCCGCAGATAATTTATGCTGAAGTAAGCGGGTATGGCACTGAAGGGCCCTGGAAAGATTTGCCGGGGCAGGACCTGTTGCTGCAGGCTGCATCGGGACTTGCCTGGTTAAGCAATAACAGCAATGAAGATCCCACACCCATGGGGGTGGCGGTGGTTGATATACTGGCCGGCACCCACCTGGCCCAGGGCATACTGGCATTGTTATACAAAAGAATACGGAGCAATGAAGGGGCGCTGGTACAGGTAAGCATGTTTGAAAGCATACTTGATTTTCAGTTTGAAGTACTGACCTGCTATTACAACGACGGCAAAAGATTGCCGGTGAGAAGCGAAGTAAACAGCGCTCATGCATATATTGCGGCGCCTTATGGCATCTATAAAACAAAAGACGGGTATATTGCGTTGGCCATGAGTAATATTGTATTACTGGCACAACTGCTGCAATGCCCGCCCCTGGAAAAATTTACAGACAGTAATGACTGGTTTGCCAGGAGAGATGAGATAAAAAAAATACTGGGCGGACACCTGTCTACGGGTACTGCAGCAGACTGGCTGGCGGTACTGGAAAAAGCAGGTATATGGTGTGCCCCGGTAATGGACTATGATATGCTGGTGCAGCAGGAAGGATACCGCCTGCTGAACATGGAAATAGTAGTAAAGACCAGTAATGGTTTGTCTGTTACCACCACCAGGTGCCCCATACGTGTAGATGGTGCAACCATGCAGTCTGCGGTAGGTGCGCCGCTGCTGGGAGAGCACAATGAGTCCATAGAATGCCTGTTTGGATTAAATGTAGCAGCGACTACCGGCGGGGAGTAATTGCTGATGTGCGAAGCATCATTCATTTAAGTAATTATTACAGCGCTGGTCAAAAACTGGTGCCGGATTTTCAGGATGTAGTAGCAGGAAAATAGAAGGAACTGCTGATTAAGAATATTTTTGTACAACTTTTGTTCAAAAAATAAAAAACACTACCAGCTATCAACGAATGCCGCTGCCAATCATAGATACACATGTGCATATCTGGGATCTTGACCGTGCCAGTTATCCCTGGCTGCAGGGGGATACTTCTCTGCTGAACAGGAACTACAGTTTGCAGGACCTTGAGCCAGAAAGACTTCAAACCAATGTAATTGCGGGAGTACTGGTGCAGGCGGCCGGCAATCATGAAGACACGGCACTGATGCTGGAAGCTGCTGCCAACACAGATTGGATAAAAGGCGTAGTAGGCTGGCTGCCATTAAATGATCCAACGGCTGCCTGGCAATGGCTGGAAGGAAAATACCTGCATAAAAAATATTTCTGCGGTGTTCGTCACCAGGTACACGATGAGAAAGATCCTGAATGGTTATTGCAACCCGCCGTTATAGAAAGCCTGCAATTATTGGCTGGCTGTAAAATACCCTATGACCTGGTGGGCATACTGCCTGCGCATATTGAGACAGCGCTAAAACTAGCAGAAAAAGTGCCTGGCTTACGCATGGTCTTTGATCACCTGAACCAGCCACCCATGAACGGCAAAGAAGGCTTTGGTGAATGGGTTGAATTGATGAAGACCGCCGCGCAGCATCCCAATTTCTATGCAAAAATATCGGGCCTGGGTACGGCCTCGGGTAATCTTTCCGGCTGGACCGATAATGACCTGGCACCCTGTATTGAATTTGCCCTGCAACAGTTTGGTGTTGAACGCTGTTTCTGCGGCGGCGACTGGCCGGTATCACTTTTGGCGGGCGGGTATGAGAAAATATGGCGATCTTATGACGCTATATTGTCAGGATTATTGAATGCGGAAGAAAGGGAAAAGGTTTTTTATACCAACGCCCTGCAGTTTTATGATTTGGAAGTATAATTTACAGTGCCCATAACAGGCCTCAACCGCCGGCAGCATGACAGGTCTATTAAATCATTCAGCTATTTCAACATGGAAGTAATTAACGGGGTATTGTTTCATACAGTGGGCGCTTCCAGTGCAGCCCTGTGTTATACGCCGCAGAAAAAGGTGAGAGGCTGGAGCTGGCAAACTTACTGGCTGGCACAAGCGCTTATTTGCTGGTTGGTGCTGCCTGTCCTGGTGGCTATGATTACCATACCGCAATTACAACAGGTATTAAAAGAGGCGCCGGTAACGGCCATGTGGCGATCTTTCCTCCTTGGCATGGCCTATGGTATAGGCGGTACGGCTTTTGGTATTGCCATCAGGTTTGTAGGATTTTCATTAACCTATGCAATAGCGGTAGGCATCAGTTGTGTACTGGGCACCATTTTACCCCCACTGGTGAATGGCACCCTGAATGAAATACTGAAAAGTAATGGTGCAGCGTACATCTGCACTGGTGTTATACTGGGCGCGGCAGGCATAGCGGTATGCGGTATGGCAGGCCGTCGTAAAGAAAAAGATCTGGAAAAACTGCAGCACAATACTGGCGGCTTTTCCCTGGCAAAAGGATTGCCGTTATGTTTGCTGGCAGGCATTCTGTCTGCATTGTATGGGTTTTCAATAGACCAGGGGCAACCGGTAGCCGCCATTGCTGAGAAATATGGCGCTGGACATTTCCAGGTAAATGTCGTCTACCTGTTTTCCAATACGGGTGCGTTTGTAACTACGCTGCTGTACTGTTTGTACCTGCATGCAAAAGAAAAAACCTGGTCACAATACAGCCTTTCCGCAAATGGCGGTTTGGGAGTAAATTACCTGATGGCGCTGCTGACCGGTGTGCTCTGGTACGGGCAGTTCTTTTTTTATGGATTGGGTCATGTACGCATGGGAACCTATAAATTCTCCAGCTGGGCTATCCAT
Source organism: Chitinophagaceae bacterium (assembly GCA_031424135.1). Classification (GTDB taxonomy): domain Bacteria; phylum Bacteroidota; class Bacteroidia; order Chitinophagales; family Chitinophagaceae; genus JACMLD01. Next base: position 5,266 of record JANPGT010001120.1, on the reverse strand, counting down.
ATGATACTGCTGGTTTTACTAAGCACCATAACAGGACTGGTAATGAAGGAATGGAAAACCTGCAGCAGTGTCACAAGAAAATTGCTGGCAGGTGCCCTGCTGATTTTGGTAACCGCCGTATTGTTACTTACCTATGGCAATTATATTGGCAGTGGTGAATAAGTTAATGAACACGCTTTTATAGCAGGTATCAAAAAAAATAAGAATGTCACCTTTATCAAACCCGGTATATATTATAGGTGCAGGCGGTATTGTAAATACAGCCCATCTTCCTGCCTATGCAATTGCAGGATACCGTGTACAGGGTATTTATGATATCGACAATGCCAAAGCTGTTGCTACTGCAGAAAAATTCAATCTGCCCCATGTATTCAGCAGCCTGGCAGCAATGGTTGAGCACGCACCTGCCAACGCGGTATTCGACCTGGCGGTACCAGGTAAGAAGATGATACCCCTGCTGCAGCAATTGCCCGATGGGGCGGCCGTGCTGCTGCAGAAACCCATGGGCGAAAATTACGATGAAGCAAAGCAGTTACTGGCACTTACCAAAAGCAAAAAAATGCTTGCTGGCATTAATTTTCAGTTGCGCTATGCACCCTATATTATTGCTGCGCGTGATCTGATTGATAAAAATCTGCTGGGAACACTGAACGATATAGAGGTAAATGTAAATGTATACACGCCCTGGCATTTGTGGGATTTTCTGTTGCAATCGCCCAGGGTAGAAATCCTGTACCATAGTATTCACTACATAGACCTGGTAAGAAACCTGCTGGGCAATCCGCAATCGGTGTACGCCAAAACCACCCGGCACCCGTCCATGCCGGCACTGGCTGCCGTGCGCAGCAATATTATTATGGACTATGGAGATATGATCAGGGCCAATATACTCACCAACCATTGCCACAACTACGGAACGCCCAAACAGCATTCGTATATAAAAATAGAGGGCAGCAGGGGTGCCATTAAAATCAATTTTGGAGCGCTGATAAATTACCCCAGGGGCGCTGCTGATAGTTTTGAATATATTTTACTGAATGACGACGCCGAACCTGAATGGAAGGAAATGACCATTGAAGGCAGCTGGTTTCCGCATGCTTTCATTGGAAGTATGCAACAGGTAATGCTGGCCGCTGCGGGTGTTATTGACAAGCCAGATAATTCTGTGGAAGACAGTATTCATACCATGGCTTGTGTGGAGGCGGCCTATCTCTCCAGCATGCAGGGCGGTATAAGACCAGCTGCGTTATAGCAGTACTGGTGCGGGAATTGTTCATATATAAAAAGCACAGATGCGTTACCAAAAAATAAGAAGATGGGTGTTAACGTCGGCGGTGGCATTGTTAACCATATTACACACTATGGCGCAGCAGCAAAAAATTGTCTGCCTGCTGCAGCCTGTAAACTCCTCTGCACGGATAGCATTTGGCACGGGCAAACTGCAGCAGGCATTGCAGCAGGTTGGGTACAGGGTAATCAGCAGCCATCCGGCTAATAAATGGCCCGCTTCCGGTAAAATAATTGTTGTCGGTGGCTGGGAGGATATGCATATTAATAAAGCCGTTGCAGCATGGAAAATCAAGCTGCCGGCAAAACCGGGCAAAGAGGGCTTCGTGCTGAACAGTGCCGCCAATGGTAACCTGCTGGTAGACGGTGCAGATGACTCTGGTATTTTATATGGTTGCCTGGAGCTGGCAGCGCAAATAAAAAAAACAGGTAAACTTCCTGTTACAGTTTCCCTTACCGAACAGCCGGAAATGGTATTAAGAGGCGCCTGTATTGGTATTCAAAAACCTTATTACCTTCCGGGTCGCAATGTCTATGAGTATCCCTATACCCCCCAGACATTTCCCTGGCTCTACGATAAAAAATTATGGGTACAATACCTGGATTCATTGGTAGCCAACCGCATGAATTCTTTGTACCTGTGGAATGGTCATCCCTTTGCATCATTGGTGCGGTTGAAAGATTATCCTTATGCAGTAGAAGTTGATGATACCACTTTTAAAAAGAACGAAGATATCTATCGCTTTCTGACTACCGAAGCAGATAAACGCGGCATCTGGGTTATCCAGATGTTTTATAATATTATTGTATCCAAACCTTTTGCAGAGACAAATCATATTAAAACGCAGGAGCGGGAGCGGCACATTCTGCCACTGGTGGCAGATTATACCAGGAAGTCTATTGCAGCTTTTGTAGAAAAATATCCTAACGTGGGATTAATGGTTTGCCTGGGCGAAGCAATGGAAGGCGTGGGTAACGACGATATAGAATGGTTTACCAAAACCATTATTCCCGGTGTGCAGGATGGCATGAAAGCATTGGGTAAAACGGAAGAACCGCCCATCGTGTTGCGGGCACATGATACAGATGCACCTGCTGTAATGAAAGCTGCATTGGCTTTGTACAAAAATTTGTACACCGAAGCAAAATTCAACGGTGAAGCATTAACCACGCCCACACCGCGCGGTGCATGGGCCAGCCTGCACCAGCAGCTCAGCCATCTGGGCAGCGTACAGATAGAAAATGTGCATATCCTTGCCAACCTCGAACCTTTCCGCTATGGCTCGGTGGATTTTATTCAGCAGTCGGTAAAAGGCATGCATAGCATCATGGGCGGCAATGGACTGCACCTTTACCCACAGGCTTCTTACTGGGATTGGCCGTACAGCGCGGACAGTGTAAAGGGAAAAAGACTGCTGCAAATAGAGCGCGACTGGATATGGTATGCCGCCTGGGCACGTTATGCGTGGAAAGCGGGAAGAGACAGAAATGAAGAAATCAATTACTGGAGTAAGCTGCTGGCGTTTAGGTATGGCTGTGATACAGTACAGGGCAGAAATATACTGGAAGCCTATGAGCAATCGGGAGATATTGCGCCGAAATTACTCCGGCGTTTTGGCATTACGGATGGTAACCGGCAAACGCTTACGCTGGGCATGTTAATGACGCAGTTGATTAATCCTTACCGTTATGGACTGTTTACCCTATTATATGAAAGTGAAAGTCCGGAGGGAGAAATGCTGACACAGTATGCCGAAAAGGAATGGAAGCGGGAAAAACACATAGGGGAGACCCCTGTACAAATTATCGGCGAAGTAAAATGGCAGGCAGACAAAGCAGTAGCGGCTATTGAGGCCGCCGCGGCACATGTCAGCGCCGCCAAGCCTGAGTTTGACCGCCTGCGCAATGATATGTATTGTTACCAGGCGCTGGCTTATCACTACGCCTATAAAGCAGAAGCGGCATTGCAGGTGTTGCGTTATAAATATTCGGGCGACACAAAAGATCTGGAAAAAGCTTTGCCGCTATTGCAGCAAAGTGTGGACCACTATAAAAGGCTGGTGCAGCTTACCAAAAGCAGCTATCTCTATGCAAACAGCATGCAGACCCAGCAGCGTAAGATACCTATACGTGGCGTGGATGGTACCTTTAAAACATGGGCTGAAGTATTGGTGCCTTTTGAAAATGAGCTGGCACATTTTAAACATAAAATAGATTCCCTCAACAGCGCCACCGGTAAACAGGAAATTTCTACTGCTGTACTTATTAATAGTCCGGTACAATGGTCTGCTGCTGCGAAAGGCATTTTTGTAATTGACAGCGGCGCAAAAGCTTTTGCTGATACCAACCTGTTGATTACACGCTATGCCAAAGAACTGAAGGGCCTGCGCGGCGTACTGTTTTCTTTTAAAGAACAGGTGACCCAAAGCACTTCATTTTCTTTCCAGGCAGACCAACCGGTAAAAGTACTGGTGGGTTACTTCAAACCACAAAAAGCGGCGTTTGCAAAAGATAGTGTTTACCTGAAAGCGCCGGAACTGGAAACCAATGCCAGCGCCAATGACTACGGACAGGCGGAGACAAAGATTGCCAATGGCATTGTTATAAAAGGAATGCCACCGGTGAATATACATAGCTATAGTTTTCCCGCAGGAAACAATACCCTGAAGCTGGCCAAAGGTGTTTGCCTTGTACTTGGCATTGTAAGCGATGGACAGGCGATGCCTTTATATGATGCGGGTTTAACAGAAAAAGGGATAGTGCGGGAGGTAGATTGGTTGTTTGAGTAATGTGAAAAATGTGGTGAATGTGAAAATGTGGCGAATGGGGGAAATGTGCAAAATGAAGTACAGTTTTTTCTACAAATGAATTTATGAAAAGTGTTGTTGTTTTTTATTTCGTCTTTTTAATAAATGCCGCATTGCATGCGCAGTCTTTTTTTGACGTTACAAAATATGGCGCCAGGAAAGACAGCAGTGCAAAAGCCACCGCGGCCATTGCAAAAGCCATCACCGCTGCTGTAAAAGCGGGTGGTGGAACAGTGTATTTCCCGGCGGGCAAATACCTTACGGGGGCTATTCACCTGAAAAGCAATATCACTGTATTTATTGATGCAGGTGCGGAACTGCATTTCAGCGATGATTTTGATGATTACCTGCCCATGGTGCAGAGCCGTTATGAAGGCGTGGATGTAATGAGTTTCTCGCCGTTGTTTTATGCGTACAAGGCTGAAAATATTGCTATCCGCGGCCGGGGAAAAATAAACGGACATGGAAAAAAATGGTGGGATTTTGTGGAAGGTTACCGCGAGGGTCAGCCCCGCAGTAAATGGCAGTATATGTCCGACAGCCTGAATAAAAATATTTTGTTGCCAGATGATGCAAGGCAGATGAAACGTGGCTTTTTGCGGCCGCCGTTTATTCAGCCCATGTATTGTAAAAATGTGCTGGTGGAAGGCATCAGTATTACCAACTCGCCTTTCTGGACAATAAACCCTGAGTTTTGTGAAAATGTAACCATCACAGGTGTCAGTATAGATAATCCGCATTCGCCCAATACCGATGGCATCAATCCTGAGTCGTGCCGGTATGTGCACATCAGCAACTGCCATATCAGTGTGGGTGATGATTGTATTACCATAAAATCTGGTAAAGACATTCCGGGAAGAACCAAAGCATTGCCTGCAGAAGACTATACCATTACCAACTGCACCATGGTGAACGGTCATGGCGGTGTAGTGATAGGCAGCGAGATGAGCGGGGGTATAAAAAAAATTGCCATCAGCAACTGCATCTTTGATGGCACTGACCGGGGCATCCGTATCAAGACCAGCAGGGGCCGTGGCGGTGTAGTGGAAGACATCCGTGTAGACAATATCATCATGAAAAATATAAAGGAACAGGCTATTGTGCTTGATATGGAATACGCAAAGGTAAAACCTGAGCCATTAAGTGAAAGAACACCGCAGTTCAGGAATATC
>JANPGT010001119.1:0-10179 GCA_031424135.1 Chitinophagaceae bacterium | reverse complement strand
ATAAGCCGGGCAGCAGGTGCACCCACTGCTTTTTTCCAAAGCGGAAAGAGGGATTGAGCAGGCTTTGTATGTAAAAGAATATTACGGGGCCAATCAGGTACAAATGCTGCATCGGCACATAAAAAAGAATATCGCGGTAGGGCTGGTTATCGTACCAGCCGGCAAAGCCCAGCATCCAGGGAGAAATATGCAGTATACAAATCACCAGGAACAGGCTCAGCCATTTATCAGCCGCGGTATTATTGATAAGCGCCTTCCTGTACAGCAGTACGGCATATACCAGGCCGTGTACAAAAAAGATCAACAAAATTGAACTGTAAAAGTCAAAATCGAAGCGCATATCCTCTAAAATAACCAAAGCCGGTGAATTGTTCACCGGCTGGTTGCTAATTATTTAAAAGGTTTACGCTGCTACAGGGTTTCACGCAAAGACGGCGAAGTAAAGAAGAAGCAAAGCTCATACCGGTATTCTTTGCCCCTTAGCAGTCTTTGCGTGAAATTGCTACACCACCACGTTTACCATCTTATTTTTTACGTAAATGATTTTCTTGGGGGCTTTGCCTTCCAGCCATTTCTGTACAGTTTCATTGGCCAGTACAATTTGCTCCACTTCCGGCTGGGCCGCATCCAGTGCAATGTTGATATTGGTGCGCACCTTACCGTTGATAGACACCGGGTATTCTTTTGAAGACTCCGTTACATGTTTGGCCTCAAAGACCGGGTAGCTGGCATCCAGCACACTGCCCACGTTGCCCAGCAAATGCCAGAGTTCTTCGGCAATATGCGGCGCGTAAGGTGTTAATAATACCAGCAATTGTTCCAGCACTTCTTTTTTATGGCATTTCAAATCGTTCAGGTCATTTACACAGATCATGAAAGTACTTACTGCCGTATTAAAAGAAAAACGTTCGGTATCGTCTTCAATCTTTCTGATGGCACGGTGCAGTATTTTCAATTCTTCCGGACTTGCTTTCTCCTCTTTCCAAACCTTACCCTTCATTTCATCATAAAATAATCTCCACAGTTTTTTCAGGAAACGGTGCACCCCTTCAATGCCTTTTGTATCCCAGGGTTTACTGGCTTCCACAGGGCCCAGGAACATTTCGTACATGCGGAAAGTATCGGCGCCATACTTCTCAACAAGATCGTCGGGGTTATCTACGTTAAACTTCGACTTGGACATTTTCTCGGACTCTTCCTTCAGGTAAATGTATTCTTCTTCGCCCTGTTGCCATTGAATGTTAAACTCACTGGCATGTGCATGGTGATCTGCCAGGTATTTATCAAACATCTTCCTGGTCAGTTTCCCAAGATTATCTGCATAGTGATGACCGTATTTAAATCTTTTATACGAACCTGCATCTTCCTGCTTTTTGTACGAAACGATTACTTCGCCCTCCAGCAGAAAGAAATAAGATTTCCCCGTAATCATCCCCTGGTTCACCAATCTCTTATACGGCTCGTCATAACCAATATGGCCCAGGTCAAACAGCACCTTCGTCCACAAACGGCTATAGAGCAAATGCCCTACCGCATGTTCTGTACCGCCTACGTATACGTCTACCTGGTTCCAGTAATCGCTTACTTTGCGGTCGCAGAAGGTTTGGTTGTTATGGGGATCCATATAGCGGAGGAAGTACCAGGATGAACCGGCATAACCGGGCATGGTAGAGGTTTCCCTCAAACCGGCCCTTGCCCTCACCCCCGGCCCCTCTCCACCTGCGGTGGCGAGGGGTGCCCCTCCGTAAATTTCCTTACTGGTTATTGGCCGTGGGTTACTGTCTCCGGTGAATGTTTTTGCAATTGCTATTTTTTCTGTCTGTTCAGTTAATGCTGCTTTTATTTTTTTGATAGCTTCTTTTGTGGCCGCTGTTACTTCATCATTGCTGAAACGAATTACAGTAAATCCTATTTCCGCTAAGACTTTTGTTCTCTCTGCATCATACTTTTGTTGTTCAGCATCTGTATGGTAGCCACCATCTACTTCCACTACCAGGCTTTTTTGCAGGCAGACAAAATCAACGATATATGCATCTACCGGGTGCTGCCTTCTGAATTTTTCGCCCAATTTGCTATTGCGCAATTCTTCCCATAAAATACCTTCTGCCTCCGTATGCCCCTTTCTCATTTCCTTCGCCAGTTCATACTGCATAGGCGAACGCACACCGTACTTCAGCGCAGGTTCTTCCACATGTGTCATTTCATTGTCAACATTGTATTCTCCTGCACCCCCCGCTTGTTCTTGTGATGACTCTTGCGGAGAGGCTCCCCTCTCCACTCCGTGGAGAGGGGTCGGGGGTGAGGGTGGCAAGGGGTGGAGGGTCGTTTGTACCCAATCCTTCAAATTTGCCAGCGGCCCCTCGCCCTGCGGACCGGGACCATATTTATCTACATGCGGCAGTTCCAGCGGCAGTTCTTTTTCATCTAACGGGTAGGCCTCACCGTCTATCCACACAATCGGGAAGGGCTCTCCCCAGTAACGCTGGCGGCTGAAACCCGCATCGCGCATCTTGTAGTTTATCTTGCGTTTGCCAATGCCCATTTCCACCAGTTTAGTAATCACCACATCCACTGCATCGCGCATTACCATACCATCAAGGAAACCTGAATTGGTCAGTCTGGCATCCTTGGTAGCATTGGCTTCCTTTCCATCAAAAGCATCACCAATAATATTGGTGATGGGGATATTGAAATGTTGGGCAAAGCCATAATCGCGCTGGTCTCCGCAGGGCACGGCCATAATAGCACCGGTACCATAGCCTGCCAGCACATATTCTGCAATATAGATGGGTATCTCTCGTCCGTCGAACGGATTGATGGCATAGGCGCCGGTAAAGCAACCGGTTACCTGTTTCACTTCGGCCATGCGCTCGCGGTCGCTGCGGCTTTTTACATAAGTGAGATAGTTATCAATTGCTTCTTTTTGATCCGGCGTCGTAATCTTTTCTACCAATTCATGCTCAGGCGCAATTACCATAAAGTCTACGCCAAAGATGGTGTCCGGGCGGGTAGTGTAGACCGTGAGGCGTGAGGCGTGAGTGGCAAGTGGTGAGTGGGGCTTTAGCTCAAAGCTGATCTCTGCTCCCTGGCTCTTGCCAATCCAGTTACGCTGCTGCTCTTTCAGTGATTCAGAAAATTCTACCTTTTCCAGGCCTTCCAGTAAACGATCTGCATAGGCGGTGATGCGCAGGTACCACTGGCGCATTTTCTTTTTAATAACGGGGTGGCCACCACGTTCGCTAACGCCGTTTACCACTTCATCATTGGCCAGCACTGTGCCCAGGGCCTCGCACCAGTTTACTTCGCCATAAGAAGAAAATGCCAGGCGGTAGTCCATCAGGATTTCCAGCTGGCGGTTTTCATCAAACGCTTTCCATTCAGCGGCGGTAAAAATGCCTTCCTTGCCCTGCTTTTCAAAAATAGCTGTCAGCGTTGCAATAGGTTCGGCCTTATCGGTAGCCGGGTTGTACCAGCTGTTGAACAATTGCAGGAATATCCATTGCGTCCATTTATAATATTGTGGATCGCTGGTGCGCACCTGGCGGCTCCAGTCGAAGCAAAAACCAATCTTGTCCAGCTGGCTGCGGAAAGTGGCAATATTTTTTTCTGTGGTTACGGCCGGGTGCTGACCGGTTTCCAGGGCGTATTGCTCGGCGGGCAGGCCAAAACTGTCGTAGCCCATGGGGTGTAATACATTAAACCCTTTCAGTCTTTTATAACGGGCATAAATATCTGATGCAATATAGCCCAGGGGGTGGCCCACATGCAACCCGGCCCCGCTGGGGTAAGGGAACATGTCCAGCACATAAAATTTCGGCTTGGGGGAGTCGTTGCTTACTTTATAGGCACCGGTTTCCGTCCAGTCTTTCTGCCATTTCTGTTCTATGTCTTTGAAATTGTATTCCATGTTAGCGATGCTGTTATATATTTTTTTGCGGGGCCTGTACGTTCAGGTGCCCGGATTTTTTTTTAGCGCTGGCTATTCCGTGTACAGGGAATAGCAGTACAGGCCACGGCAACAGTATTGTAAGCAACTAAAGATCAATTGGTTGCTTTATACTCACTGACCACAAACGCGGCGCTTTTTTTTGCATTTCTGCAAAGTTGTTGGCTGTAGTGCCGGTTTTTTCGCTTCCGACAACAGATTTGATCGTCACCACATCAGTTTCTATTCACTTCCCAACAGTTGCTGTTGCCATCCCCCGGTTTTCTTCAACCACCCCCAACAATGTGGCCCCTTCAGGCCTGTAAAACATATTACATGTGTTCCCCGGGTTATTCATATGACATTGCTTCGGGACTATCCGCGGCTGTTGTGTTCCGATATTTGGCCGGACCGGGTTGAATTTGTGTCAAACACTTAAAAAAATCTTAATTATCACTCCAGTTCTGTTCCTCCTGAAATAATTTGCGGAGCAGCGTCGTTAAAGAGGCCGCAAAAATAGCATTTGTGCTGCAGAATCCGCTATTTTTGCCCCTGTCAAAATTAGTGCAGGCCCCTTAAAATCAATACGCTTATGGTTCAATTTGGTAAATCATCCAGCAAACGTTCCCAGCCTTCTTATTTCATGGCCATCCTGGGCGTATCCCTTATCCTGATTATGTTGGGTGTGTTGGGCTGGTTGGTTATCAATGCCAATAAACTGGGGCAGTACTTTAAGGAAAATGTAGAAGTAAGGGTGTATGTAAGGGAAAATGTGTCTGCCAAAGACAGCACCGCTCTGGTGGAATACATCAATACCCGTCCGTATGTAAAATCTTCTGAATATGTAACCAAGGCCCTTGCCCGCCAGAAATACCTGGAAGACGGTAACCAGGACTGGGTAGGCGTTTTACAGAACAATCCCCTGCCTGCCAGCATCAATTTCAAAGTAAAAGGCGATTACGCGGTAACAGATTCACTTCAAAAAATACAGGCCGACCTGGTGCAGAACATCGCTGTTAGTGATGTGCAGTACCCCCAGTCTCTGGTGAGCAGCCTCAACAATATGATCCGTAAAATCAGTATTATCCTGCTGGTAGTGGCAGTAGCCATTTCTATACTGGTGATTGTGCTGATAGACAATACCATCAAGCTGGCCATGTTCAGCAACCGCTTTATCATTAAGACAATGCAGATGGTAGGTGCCACCCGCGGATTTATTGCCAAACCCATGAACACCAGGGCGGTTATCAACGGTGCGCTCAGCGGTATCATAGCGGTAGCGGTCATCATTGGGGTTATCATTTTTGCCGAAAAATGGCTGCCGGAGATAAGGGCCCTGCGCGATTATACCCTGCTGTCTATCCTTTTTATTTCCATCATTTTACTGGGTGTGGTGATTTCCTTTGTGAGCACTCACCGAAGCGTAATTAAGTACTTGAAAATGAAGCTGGATGACCTCTATTAACATCATTTTTATTGCTGATTTTGAGATTGCTGGATTTTGAGATTTCCTGGGTTCTGACGGTCTCAGCAATACCCAAATCTCCAAATCACGATATCAGCAATCCTTCCTATATTGCAGCCTCAATAGCCAATTATGAGCGAGAAGAAACCAGTTACAGTGAAAACGCATGCACCACTTTTTACCAAAGACAATTATGTATGGATGATTGCCGGCGTTGCCGTTATAGCCCTTGGCATGCTGCTGATGGCTGGTGGCAAAAGCACCAATCCCGCAGTGTTTGATCAGAAAGAAGTGTACAGCACTACACGCATCACCATTGCACCGCTGTTAATTGTTATTGGCCTGGGTCTTGAAGTAGTGGCCATTTTCAAGAAGCCAAAAAGCAACGCATAACAATGTTTTATTGATAAATCTTTATGGGCGATGAGCAATCATCGCCTTTTTTATATATGTTGCGGCAGTAATTCTAACCATCCCCGTATTTATGAGTACCATCGAGTCCATCATTATTGCCATCATTGAAGGCATTACAGAATACTTACCTATCTCTTCTACCGGGCACATGATCATCGCCGAAAAATTACTGGGAGTAGATGTGCATGAAGGCTTCACCAAAACCTTTACAGTAGCCATTCAGCTGGGGGCCATTCTTTCTGTGGTAGTGCTCTACTGGAAGAAGTTTTTCGATTTCAGCCGCTGGCAGTTCTATGCCAAACTTGTTGCGGCAGTAATACCGGCACTGGCACTGGGTTTCCTTTTATCAGATAAAATAGACGCGTTGCTGGAAAGCCCTTTAACCGTAGCCATCTCTTTGCTGCTGGGGGGTATCATCCTGTTATTTATTGATAAGGTTTTTACCAACCCTACTATAGAAAAAGAAGAAGACATTACTTACAAGCAGGCGGTAGTTATCGGCTTCTGGCAGTGCATTGCTATGATACCCGGTGTTAGCCGCAGTGCCGCTTCTATTATTGGCGGCATGCAGCAAAAACTTACCCGCAAACTGGCAGCAGAGTTCTCGTTTTTCCTGGCCGTACCTACCATGGCTGCTGCCACCGGTTATAAATTGCTGAAAGAATACAAGAACATACACGCCGAACAGGTAAAGCTGCTGCTCATAGGCAACCTGGTGGCTTTTATTGTAGCTATCCTGGCCATCAAGTTTTTTATTGGCTTTTTACAGAAACACGGGTTTAAATTATTTGGCTACTACCGAATTATTGTAGGCATTATTTTACTGGTGCTGATCTATACCGGCTATCTTAAATAAAGCATCCACAATGTGGGCAAGATGGTACTGTGGTAGTGCGTAATCGTGGCAGTGGAGTTTCCACATTTTCATATTTTCACACTTTCACATTTCTCTTATGCAGACTGCTTCCAAAAAAGTTATCAACGGCTGGGCCATGTTCGACTGGGCCAACTCTGTCTACAACCTGGTTATCACCACTACTTTTTTTCCGGCTTATTATGCAGTGGTTACTTCGCTGACCAATTTCCCGGAGGGCATTCGTCTTTTTGGCAGAACCTATGTAAACACAGAGTTGAAAGACTATGTAATGGCAGCAGGTTTCCTGGTCATTGCTTTTTTGTCTCCTATACTGTCTTCCATTGCAGACTATAAAGGCAATAAGAAGAATTTCATGCGCTTCTTCTGCTACTTTGGCGCACTCAGCTGTTCAACCCTTTTCTTTTTTGATGAAAACAATGTACATCTTGGTTTGCTCTGCCTGTTTTGTGCAGGCATCGGCTTCTATGGCAGCCAGGTTTTTTACAATTCTTACCTGCCGGAAATTGCTGCAGAAAAAGACATGGACCGCGTAAGCGCCAGGGGCTATTCTTTTGGCTATATTGGCAGCGTATTGATGCAGATGATTGGCTTTGGCCTGGTAGTGGCAATGCCTAACAGCCAGCTGCCATTAAAAATAACCTTCCTGCTGGTGGGTGTATGGTGGGTGGCTTTTGCACAAATCACTTTTGCAGTACTGCCCATCAGTCCCAAAGCAGAAAGGTCTTCCAAAACACATGTACTGGCCAACGGTTTCCTGGAATTAAAAAAAGTATGGGACCAGCTGGTACACCTGCCCGTATTGAAACGCTTTCTGACGGCCTTCTTTTTTTACAGTATGGGCGTTCAGACGGTTATGCTGGTAGCCATTGATTTTGGTATTAAAGAGCTAAAACTGGAAAACACCAAGCTGATTATTACTGCGGTGATCATACAACTTGTAGCTATCATAGGTGCCATCGGCATGTCTAAGCTGTCTGCCCGCATCGGCAATATTAAAGTACTGATATTTACAGTGATGCTCTGGATAGGCGTTTGCCTGTCGGGCTACTTTATGAAAACAGAGATGCAGTTTTATATACTGGCATCCCTGGTTGGACTGGTAATGGGCGGTATACAATCCATGAGCCGGTCTTCCTACTCCAAGTTTATGCCTGAAACAAAAGATACGGCATCCTTTTTTAGTTTTTATGACGTAACTGAAAAGCTGGCCATAGTAATCGGGTTAATCAGTTTTGGGCTGATAGAAGGCATCACGCATTCAATGCGCAGCTCGCTGTTGGTGCTAACGGGCTTTTTTATTATTGGCTTACTGTTCCTTTTGCTGACGGCGCAGAAAGCAAAAAGATTTAATTAACCATGCAACTATATACCATTGATACGGGTTTCTTTAAACTGGATGGAGGCGCCATGTACGGCGTGGTGCCCAAAAGCATCTGGCAAAAACTGAACCCTGCAGACGATAACAATCTTTGCACCTGGGCCCTGCGCTGCCTGCTGGTACAGGACGGCAACCGGCTCATCTTAATAGATACCGGCAATGGTGATAAACAGGATGCCAAATTTTTCAGCCATTATTATTTGCATGGCGATGACACATTGCATTCTTCATTGGCCAAACACGGTTTTACGCCGGATGATATTACCGATGTTTTTCTCACCCACCTGCATTTTGATCATTGCGGCGGCGCTATTGTAAGAGCCGGCGACAAACTGGTGCCCGCATTTAAAAACGCAGTATACTGGAGCAATGAGCGGCATTGGCAGTGGGCCACCCAGCCCAATGAAAGAGAAAAAGCTTCCTTTTTAAAGGAAAATATTTTACCCATACAGGAATGCGGTCAATTGAAATTTATACCGGTAAGTACCGAAGCGTCTGCCATCACGCCTTTTCCATCAGGCATTACGGAAAACATTTCCGTGATTATGGTAAGCGGCCATACCGATGCCATGATGCTGCCAGTGATTAAATACAAAGGACGAACCATTGTGTATATGGCAGACCTGTTGCCTTCTGTGGGACATATACCACTGCCTTATGTAATGGCCTATGATATGTTTCCACTGACCACCCTGCAGGAAAAAAAATCATTTTTAAAACAAGCGGTCGAGAAAGATTACATTCTCTTCTTTGAACATGATCCAGAAGTGGAATGCTGTACACTGCAACAAACAGAGAAAGGTATACGGCAGAAGGCGCTGTTTAGAATAGCTGATTTCTGAGGTAGAAATGTCTGATTTCTATTGCGGCGGCTTGCCTGCTTGTATGAAATATCTGTATAAATAAAAAGCGTTTGGCCTTCACATAAGGCCAAACGCTTTTTATTTATTATGCACCGGGTGGGGTTGTTATAACGTAGCTATTGCATCAATCATTTTATCAGCCTCTGGCTGCTTGAAATTGGTGATGGATCCCATTTCGCAACTCAGGATATACCATATGCCGTCTTTCTTTAAATCGACTCTCTTTATAGTGTAGTCTTTGAACTTGGCAATATCACCCGTTGCTCCTTTCTTCAAAGCTGCCAGTCCCTGCTGAAAATACCTTAACTGTGTAAGGTTAGGGAACTTAAGGGTGGTCATGATATCTGAATTGGCAGATTGCTGATCTCGGAACTGGAGTACATAACAGGTATCTGATTCCTTGGTAACCCTTTGCAGGTTGATAGGCCATTTTTCGCCCTGTCTCAGCTCCAGCAGGCTGATGGTAGAGGTATTCACTATTGTAAACTGTGCCTTGGCTGCAAATGGCAGGAAGAACGATAGCAAAATAAGCTGTTTCATAGTACGATAATTGTTTTAAAGGGTATTGGAATAATTAAAAAAACATACTGTTGTTCATTTGCCTTTTTATAACGGATAAAACAGGGTTCCTGGTATGCGCAGGAGCCTGTCAGCCCGCTTTTCATTTGTTAAATTTCGTGCCCCTGATAGTTTTAATCAGCATATCAGCTTCTGATTGTTTAAAATCGGTCAACCCCCATTTAATTTTAAGCAGGTACCACACACCCTCATACTTCTTATCTGCCCTAACAATGGAGTAATCCCTGAACTTTGCTATATCGCCTGTATGACCAGTCTTTAAAGTGGTCAGTGCTTTTTCAAAATATTTTAATTGAGTGGGGTTGGCAAATGCAAGCGTATCCATTACCACGCTGTTTAATACCTGTACATCGCGGAACTGCAGAGAGTAAGAAGTGTCGGAGCGGCCAATATTTGTTTCCAGCAGTATGGGCCATTCGCCCGAGCGTATTTCCACCAGGCTGCTGGCAGTGAAATGCATCCTGCTAACCCAGCCGATCCCGGCCATTGCTATGATTAGTAAACAGAGGAATAGTGTTTTCATAAAAATATTGGAATGGTAAGATATAAGGATTATTTTATAAATGCAATATGTGGTATTTGACAATTATCAGGCCAGCCCGGCTGGCGAATATTTTTTATTGAAAATGAGGCGATTACACTTATAAAAAAACGGCTTTGCTGTTGGGTTATTGGGAC
>JANPGT010001118.1:0-11000 GCA_031424135.1 Chitinophagaceae bacterium | reverse complement strand
ATGATAATCTGCGTTCCATTAAATCATGCATACATGGAGCATTATTCGATGAATCTTACGTTAAAAATCTGGCGTCAGAAAAACAGTAAAGACAAAGGCGGTTTTGAAACCTACCAGGTAAGCGATATCTCCTCTGAGATGTCGTTTCTTGAAATGATAGACGTGCTGAACGAAAGACTGATCCGCGAAGGCCAGGACCCGGTAGCGTTTGACCACGATTGCCGTGAAGGCATTTGTGGCAGCTGTTCCATGGTGATTGACGGTAAACCCCATGGTCCCTGGAAAGCCAATACCGTTTGCCAGCTGCACATGCGTGCGTATAAAACCGGCGACACCGTTGTAATAGAACCCTGGAGGGCCAATGCCTTTCCCGTAATAAAAGACCTGGTGGTAGACCGCTCTGCATTCGACCGTATTATACAGGCAGGTGGATTTATCAGCGTGAACACCGGCAACGCTGTAGACGGCAACGCCATCCCCATTAATAAAGACGATGCAGATGCTTCCTTTGCCAACGCCATGTGCATTGGATGCGGTGCCTGCGTAGCGGCCTGCAAAAACAGTTCAGCCCTGCTGTTTGTATCGGCTAAAGTATCTCACCTGGCATTGTTGCCACAAGGCTCGCCGGAACGCAAAAGCCGTGTGCTGAACATGGTATCGCAGATGGACAAAGAAGGATTTGGCAGCTGCACCAATACCGGCGCCTGCGAAGCTACCTGTCCTAAAGAAATTTCAATTACCAATATTGCCCGTTTAAATGGTGAATACCTGTCAGCAGGTTTAACCGTTGATAAATAAATTGCTTACAATACCGTAAAAGGCCTTTCCACCAAGAAAGGCCTTTTGCTTTTACCCCCACCCTGTTATAAGGCAATTCTTTGTAAATTCAGTCCTCAATCAGGTATATGCACCAAAAACTATCAGCGGGTATCATTGTTTCATTCCTGTTTTCCTCCTGTATACTTAATAACAACAGCAACGTGATTAAAAAAGAAACTTACCAGTGGCCGAAAGGCATTGCTGCCCCCATAGCGGAAATAAAACCCTACAACCGTATCATCCACGGAGATACCGTAACAGATAATTATTACTGGATGATTGACTATTTTAAAAAAGGGCCCGACAGTACAAAAGTGGTGGATTACCTGAAAGCAGAAAACACCTACCTGGATACCATGATGAGTGGTACCAAAAACTTTCAGCAGCACCTGTTTCAGGAAATGAAGGGGCGCATCAAAGAAAAAGATGAATCGGTTCCAGTTTTCAAAAACGGGTATTTCTATTATACCAGGAACGAAGAAGGCAAACAGTACTATAAATATTGCCGCAAAAAAGGATCGCTGGAAGCAAAAGAAGAAATACTGCTGGACGTGGATGCCATGGCGGAAGGACATGCTTATTTTGCTGCCTCCGGCTTTAGCATCAGTGAAGACAATAAATTACTGGCTTATGGCACAGATACTGTTTCGCGCAGGCAGTACATTATTCATATCAAAAATTTGGAAACAGGCGAAATCTACAAAGATGCCATTCACCATACCAGTGGAACTGCTGTTTGGGCCAACGATAACAAAACCATTTTTTATACAGAAAATAACCAGGCCACCTTACTAACGGAGAAAATTAAACGCCATACCCTGGGTACCGATGCTGCTACAGATGCCGTTGTGTATACTGAGAAAGACAACAGTAATTATATCGGCGTGGGCAAAAGCAAGTCAGGCAAATTTATTTTCATTGTTTCGCAGGCCACCATGTCTTCAGAATACAGGCTGCTGGAGGCGGGTAATCCCAACGGCGATTTCGCTGTATTTCAACCCCGCATGAAAGATGTGCTCTACGATGTAACCGATGATGGCGGCAAGTTTCTGATTGTGACCAACTGGAATGCCAAAAATTTCAGGCTGATGGAATGTGCCTACGGCAACACCGGCAGCGGCAGCTGGAAAGAACTTATCCCTAACCGTGCAGATGTTTTGCTGGAAGGGCTGGATGAATTTAAAAATTTCCTGGTGATGATAGAGCGCAAAAACGGCCTGCGGCAAATGCATGTCCGTACTCTCAGCACCGGTCAGGAACATTACCTTGATTTTGGAGAACCGGCTTACGCTGCCAATCCTGCAGCTAACCCCGAATTCAATACCACTATCCTTCGCTACACCTACACTTCGTTGACCACGCCCAACTCCGTGTATGATTATAATATGGAAACAAAAGAAAAGAAGCTGATGAAGCAGCAGGAAGTGGTGGGTGGTTATGACAGCAAAGAATATGTTACCGAAAGAATTTATGCAACCGCTAAAGATGGTACCAAAGTGCCCATCTCTGTTGTATACAAAAAAGGACTGGTAAAAGATGGCAGTGCGCCGCTGCTGCTTTACGCCTATGGCGCTTATGGCAATAGTATCGACGCCAGCTTCAGCAGTGCCCGCTTAAGCCTGCTAAACCGGGGTTTTGTATTTGCCATTGCACATATACGCGGCGGACAGGAAATGGGCCGGCAATGGTATGAAGACGGTAAGCTGATGAAAAAGAAAAATACATTTACTGATTTTATTGACTGCGGCGAATACCTGATTGCCGAAAAATATACCAGCAAACAGCACCTGTATGCCCAGGGAGGCAGTGCCGGTGGCTTGCTGGTGGGCGCCATTGCTACCATGCGGCCCGATTTATGGAATGGCGTAATAGCACAGGTGCCCTTTGTAGATGTAATAAATACCATGCTTGATGAAAGCATCCCCCTAACCACCAATGAGTTTGATGAATGGGGCAATCCCAAAAACAAAGAGGCATATGATTATATGAAGTCTTATTCGCCCTATGAAAATGTGTCTAAAAACGGTTACCCCAATATGCTGGTGACCACCGGCCTGCACGATAGCCAGGTGCAGTATTTTGAACCGGCCAAATGGGTGGCCAAAATAAGGGCTTTGAAAACAGACGACAAATTGCTGCTTCTTTATATTAATATGGAAGCAGGCCATGGCGGGGCTTCCGGCAGGTTTAACTACCTGAAAGAAGTGGCGATGCAATATGCATTTTTGTTTGCGCTGGAAAATATAAAGGAGTAACCTCACCGCCGGTCCCTTTCTAATTGTTTTGGCGAGAGGCCCGGACTGAGCCGAAGTCTACAACCTGTAATTCATCCCAAATTGGAAATGCGCTGCATGGGTAGCCAGGTTCAGCTGAAACCAGCTGGTGGCTTTGCGTACGGTAAAATGGTAGGTATTGGAGAAATAGATGAGATCGTCGTGAGAGCGGTAAGAATACTGCCCTGCGCCTGGCTGCAGGTATTGCAATCGCCGTAGAAAAGAACCAGCACCTAATTTTATCCCGAACTTGTTTTGCGATCTTCCCTTAAACACCAGCTCGGTATTAATACCCACCGAGCCCAGGTATCTTTTTCTGTCAATTTCCTGGGCAGCGGAATCGGGCAGGTGCTGGCGGAAATCTGCATAGTCGCCAAACTCATTGAACAGGCTGCCCTCCAGTCCAATATACCGCCACTCTCCTCTTTTTCCCATTGGCCTTGCAGCACTGCCGCCGGCATACAGCCCCCAGGCGCCAAAAAATTTACTATCCTGGTTGCGTCCAATATCAACATAATTTCCATTGGCATCAAAGTAAGGCTTTACATTATAAGACCCCACAGCCCCGGAAGCACCATAGTTCAGCCTGAAATCACCCAGCACATGACTTCTGTGCAGGCCGGCCTGGAATTTATAGACGCCCTCACGCCAGAGTTCGTTCATTCCTCCAAGGCTGATAGCAGCACTTGCATAAGTGGCAGACTTCATGGAATCTGAAGCCACCGGCATGGTACGGTAAACAGCACTGTTGCCCTGCAGCGGGCTATGAAAATAAGTACTCTCCACACAAGCGCTTAAAAAAAGCATAGAGAAAAGCAGTAAAGCAGCAGGGGTTTTCAAGATCTTCATGCTGGTGTTGACAGGCAGGCAGATTAAAACGCTGCAACCCGCCAGGCAAAAGCAACCCCAAATTCTCTTTCCCGTTGAAAAACAATAGCTTCGGGCAATAAAAACGGCATTTCAACGCTAATAAATAAACCATTCCGGGCTGTGGGGAAGCTGCTTCTTCTGTGTTTATTATGCTGTGGTATTACCATCTCGCTGCGGGCGCAAATACCCCGTACAGGCCGCCCTTTATCTAACCTGCGCTATAAACCCATCACTACAAAGGTTGCTACCGTGCAACTGGATACCCTGAGTATATTACCGAATACATTTTCTTTACCAGGCATTAATAAGGATTGGTATACGGTTGATTATATCAATGCCCGCATTACCTGGAAACAGGTGCCGCCGGTAGATAGTATCTGGGTGCAGTACCGGGTATTTGATGCTAAACTGAACGCTATTACCAAGCGCCTGAACTACGACAGCATCATGAACAATTTCCTGGGACAGCCATTTGTGTTCAATGACAATTCCTCTCAGCAAACCGACCGGTTCTTTGATTTTGGCACCATTAACTACACCGGTAGTTTTGGCCGCGGTATTGCTTTTGGCAACAGCCAGGACGCGGTGGTTACTTCCAGCCTTAACCTGCAGCTGAATGGCTTTCTTGCAGACAGTATTGAAATTGTAGCCGCTATTACCGACAATAATATACCGATACAGCCAGATGGCACTACGCAGCAGCTCAATGAGTTTGACCGCATCTTCCTGCAGTTTAAAAAGAAAACATGGAGTTTAAGCCTGGGCGATATAGACATCCGCCAGAACAAAAGCTATTTCCTGAATTTTTACAAGCGGTTGCAGGGGGTAGCATTTGAAACCACCAGCAAAATTGCCCCAAATATTACCAATACCAGCCTTGTCAGCGGCTCTATTGCCAAGGGAAAATTTACGCGCAACATTATCCAGGGGCAGGAAGGCAACCAGGGGCCTTACCGGCTGCAGGGTGCCAACAACGAATTCTATTTTGTGCTGCTGGCCAATACAGAACGGGTATTTATAGACGGTGAACTTTTGCAACGCGGCGAAGATCGCGACTATGTGATCAATTACAATACCGCCGAAGTATCATTTACACCCAAAAGGATGATTACCAAAGACAGCCGCATACAGATTGAGTTTGAATACGCAGACAGGAATTATCTGAACGCCAACCTGTATTTCAGCAATCTTACCAATTTCAGTGATAAGCTAAGGGTTACCGTTAGTGCGTTTAACAACAGTGATTCAAAAGCCTCACCCATCAACCAGTCGCTGGACCCCAGCCAGAAAATATTTTTAAGAAACCTGGGCGACAGCATTAACAATGCTTTTTATAAAATTGCTACCCTGGACACTTTTGCAGCCGGCAAAATTCTATACAAGAAAATTGATACCGCCTACAACAACGGCCTCACCCACGACTCTGTATTTGTCTATTCCACTAACCCTGACAGTGCTGTGTATTCTTTGTCTTTTGCAGATGTAGGTTTTGGTAAAGGCGATTATTTGCCGGACTTTAACGGTGCCAATGGCAAAGTATACCGGTGGATAGCACCTGTGGGTGGCGTTAAACAGGGACAGTATGAAGCTGCTGTTTACCTGGTAACACCCAAGAAACAGCAGGTGGTAAGCGTTCTGGTGGATTATGATCTTACAAAGAAAACCAATATTACTACTGAACTGGCCTACAGCAATTACGATATCAATACTTTCTCCGGCATCAATAAAGAAGATAACAAGGGATATGCGGCCAAACTGAAATTCAGTAACACCAAAGACTTCAATGGCGAAAAGAAAATGAAATTACTCACAAACGCAGGTTTTGAATATGCAGGCGCCCGTTTCAAACCGCTGGAACGTTTGCGTAATATAGAATTCCTGCGCGACTGGGGACTTCCCTATACCGTTACTGCTGCCAATGAAACCCTGCTGACCGCAGGCGCACAGCTGGCAGATGAAAAAATAAACAGCGTGCGGTACCAGGTGACGAACTATAAAAGAGACAACGACTTTAATGGCATACGCAACAGCATTGTACAGGTGCAAAACATCGGGGGATGGCAGTTGAATAACCAGTTTAACCTTTCCAGTACCAACAGCAGTACGGAGAAAGGTTTTTTCCTGCGCCCGGTCATTGATATCTCCAGGCAGTTTAAGCGATTGGGGAATTATATGGCAGGCGCCAATTTTTCGGTAGAGCACAACGAGGTAAGAAACAAAATGGCCGACTCCGTCACCAGCACCAGTTTTTCATTTCAAACAATTTCAGTTTTCCTGAAATCTGCCCAGCAAAAAGCCAACCGCTGGGGTATCACCTACCTCAACAGGGTGAACAAATATCCTTACGGAAAAAGCCTGGTGACAAGCGATGTAAGCCATAACATCAACCTCACAGGCGAGCTGCTGAAGAACCAGCACCACCAATTCAGGTGGAATGTTACTTACAGGAAACTGGAAATTTTGAACAGTTTAGTAACCACGCAGAAAGCAGACCAAAGTCTGTTGGGCCGTGGAGAATACCAGGTAAACGAATGGAAAGGATTGCTGACAGGGAACCTGTTGTACGAAGCCGGTTCCGGACAGGAACAGAAAAGAGACTATGCATTCCTGGAAGTACCCGCGGGCCGCGGGGAATATACCTGGATTGATTATAACAGTGATGGCATACAACAGCTGAATGAATTTGAGGTAGCCCTCTTCCAGGACCAGGCCAAGTACATCCGCATTTTTACGCCTACTAACCAGTTCATAAAAGCCAATTACAACACTTTTAATTACAGCATCAATATAAATCCCAGGGCGGTTATAGATACACGGACTGCCGGAAAATTTAAACAGCTGATTGGAAAAATTAACCTGCAGTCTTCGCTGCAGATTGCAAAAAAAGAAATTGCCAGCGGCATCGTACAGTTAAATCCTTTTAAAACACCATTGAGCGATACTTCCCTGATCAGCCTGAACTCAGTATACATCAATAGTTTCTCTTTTAACCGTTTCAGCACCAAATGGGGTATAGACTTTACCAACTCCCGCAACAGCGGCAAGTCTTTATTAACCTATGGACTGGAGAGCAGGAGCCTCAATGAATGGAGCAGCAGGGCGAGGGTAAATATCAGCAAATCTGTACAGGTAGACATTACCGGCAAAACCGGCGTGAACCAGCTTAAAACCGCCAATGCAAAATTTGAAAACCGCAACTATAATATTAACCAGTTGTCTTTGGAGCCACGTGTAAGTTTCACAAAGGGTACGATACTGCGCTTTACTGCCGGCTATAAATACAGCAACAAAAAGAATCAGTCGGGCGATAAGGAAACCTATTCGTCCAATACCATTAATACAGAGGTTAAATACAATATTCTGCAGTCGGGTTCCATCCTCAGCAAATTCACTTATTCAAATATCAGTTTTGCACCCCTTGCCAATGCCAATTCTACCGTGGGGTATAATATGCTGGACGGACTGTTGCCAGGAAAGAATTTCCTATGGAATATTGAACTTACCAAACGCCTTGCCAATAATCTTGAAATAAATATCCAGTACGAAGGCCGCAAACCCGGTGAAGCGAGGGTGGTGCATATAGGGCGGGCTTCGGTAAGGGCGCTGTTCTAGGACTTAGTACTAAGTATTAAGACCAGAACGAAAGCGGCATTATAAATAGCAACTTACAACTGTACGTCCGGGATAATGCTTTTCTGGTGGTCTAAATACTAAATGCCCAGTATTGTATATATAAAAAAAACCGCCCTTTCGGAGCGGTTCTTTTTATATATTTTAACTGGCGGAAATTACTATCCAAACAAGCCACCTTTCTTCAGTTCACGTGTACCTTCTCCAATCTTGAAACCGTTGTGGTAGATCTCAATTTTGTAATTACCACGCTGGAAATCGCTGTTTTGTTTCCATGCAAACTGTACATTCTTCTTTTTACCTGCTTCAAATTCTACAGGAAGTTTTGCTGTGAACAGTTTGTCACCTTCATCCCTTGTAGCAAATGTACCTGAACCAAGCGCTTCAACAGCTACGGGCTTGCCATCAGGACCGGTAATGCACACGTAGATGTCGGCTGAACCAGACTGAACAATACGGTTATCAACATCAAAAGAAATAACCAGTTTGTCTACACGCTTTGCAGTAGTAGTAACTTTTTCGCGGCCATTCTTCTTTTCGTTGATGGGCGTAATAGCTATATTAGATGCATTGAAAGTTGAAGCGATGTCTACTTTCTTTTCAGCTTCTACCTTAGCAGTGGTGGTGTTCTGCAGGTCGCTGGTTAATTGTGTAGTCTTACCTTTTTCAGTAGTTAAGTCTGTATTCAGCTGAACGTTCTGTGCAGTAAGTTCTGTAACCTGCTGCTCAAGGCCGGCAATTTTATCATTTAACTGTCCGATTAATTCTTTAGCCCTTGTAAGTTCAGCAGCAGTAGCATTTTTCTTGCTCAGAATACTGCGGATTTCAGCTTTCCTTTTTGCGATATCACCGGTAGCTTCTGTAAGCTTGCCCTGTAACTGGTTGTTGGCACCGGTTACTGAATCAAGACGTGCCAGTGAAGCATCAAAGCTGCGCTGGATTTCACTCTTCTCGTCAGTTACTCTTGCAATCTGGCTGTCTTTTACCATGATGCTTTGCTCATTCTTGTTGTTATTCCAGAGCAAATAACCCCAGGTTCCTAAAAGACCAACGGCTAAAAGGCCGATGATTAAACCCCTGTAATCTTTCTTTGGTGCCTGACTCTGTGGAGTGGCAGATGGATAATTGGTAGTACTCATATTGGTTTCGTTTTTCAAAAAATTAGTAAATACGTTCCCTATAAACGGGCTGATTTTCTCAGCCACCTACCCTTTTGACTAAAACCATGCCAAAATTTTTACCGCCCTGATTTACACTGTTAATATGCGTTTATAACCGCCCACTCACCCCCTGTAATCCAGTACCACACTGCATTACGGCCATTTGGCGGCTGATAGGCGGAAAAAGCATCTTTCTTAATAAGCCGGGCATGAATCAATCCTTTTTTAATTTACTTAATATTGCAAAACTATGTCGGTAGAGAAAATATTGTCAGACTGGAAAAAGAAAGCATTCAGGCCCGTATACTGGCTGGAAGGCGATGAAAGCTATTATATAGACCAGGTAATGAATTATGCAGAACACCAGATACTGAGTGAAGCAGAGGCAGGGTTTAACCTGACGGTCTTTTATGGCAAGGATGCTGCCTGGGCTGATATAGTAAATGCCTGTATGCGTTACCCCATGTTTTCAGAACGCCAGGTAGTATTGCTGAAGGAAGCCCAGCAGATGAAAGATATTGAAAAATTGGAAAACTATATCGCCAACCCCCTAACGTCTACCATCTTCGTGGTCTCTTACAAAGAAAAAAAGGTAGACGGCCGCAGCAAACTGGCCAAGCTGCTGAAGGATAAAGGCGAACTGCTGTCTACCAAAAAAATGTACGATAACCAGTTGCCGGAATGGATCAGCAACCTGGCAGCCTCAAAAGGTTACAGCCTGTCGCAAAAATCACTGATGCTGCTGGTGGAGCATATTGGCAACGACCTCTCCCGCATCAACAACGAAATAGAGAAACTGGCGGTAAACCTGGGCACACGCAAAACAATTACAGAAGACGATATAGAAAAATACATTGGTGTAAGCAAAGAGTACAATGTATTTGAACTGCAGGATGCGCTGGCGAAAAAAGACCTGCCCCGCGCCATCCGTATCATCAGTTATTTTGAAAACAACCCTAAAGCCGCCCCTATACAACTGGTATTGCCCGCCATTTATAATTATTTCTCCAAAGTATTTTCGCTGTTTGGTATGCCTGACAAGAGCGAGAATGCAGTAAAACCGCTTTTTTATAATAATATTTTTGCTGCCCGGCAGGCGCTGGATACGCTAAAAAATTATGGTTACGAAGGCATAGAGCGCACCCTGCTGCTGCTGCATGCCTATAACCTGAGAAGTATTGGTATTAATGATACCGGTAATGCGGATGCCTCTTTGCTGAAAGAACTCGCGGTTAAAATGATTGCCTGATCAGGCATACTGTTATTGCTACAGGCTGTCCAGGGCCTGCAACCTGTCTTTGGCCAGTTGTTCCTTCAGCGCTTCCAGCCCATTGAATTTTTGCTCGCCCCGTAAATATTTTTTCAGGTGCACCCTTAAGGTTTGTCCGTAAATATCAGCCTCAAAATCAAAAATATTTACCTCAATGCTGCGGTGAACGCCGCCTACTGTTGGGCGGGTGCCAATATTCATCATTCCTTTGTAAGGTGCAGGGTATAAGGCCTGGGGTGTAAGAATGCTGCCGGCTTCCGGGTTCACTATTTCTACCTGCACGGCATAAACGCCGTTGCCCGGAACCAGCTTGTCTTCTGCCTGTATTTGCAGGTTGGCCGTGGGATAGCCAATGGTGCGGCCCAATTTATTACCCTGACTCACCAGGCCCTCAAAAAAATAATCATACCCTAAAAAACGGCGCGCTTCTTCCAGTTGACCGTTTAACAATGCCTGCCTGATTTTGGTAGAGCTGATACTGGCCTCGTCAATTACATGCACGGGTATTTCTATTAATTCAAAAGCATGTTGCCGTGCATATTGTTCCAGCAGGTGAAAATCGCCGCCCCTGCCCTGGCCAAATCGATGATCATAACCAATAATCACCGTATGCGGGTGAAAACGGTTAACCAGGAAGTCTTCTACATAGGCATTGGCCGCCTGGCCAGAAAATTCCTGTGTAAAAGGCACTACCACCAGGTTGTGGATGCCAGCCTGCTGCAGCAGTCTTATTTTTTCAGGAAGTGTATTGATCAATTGAAGCGGCTGGGCGCTGATTATCTTACGTGGGTGCGGATCGAAAGTAACGAGTACAGTCTCTCCCTGGATGCGGTCCGCCTCCTTTTTTAGCTGGGTAATAATTTGCTGGTGCCCCAGGTGAACCCCGTCAAAAGTGCCAATGGTGACCACCGCCCGGTTAAAAGCGGGCAAGCGGTCTGTGCTGCTGTATACTTTCATTTTTAAGTGGTGCAAAACTAA
>JANPGT010001117.1:0-8186 GCA_031424135.1 Chitinophagaceae bacterium | reverse complement strand
GTTGTTGGTGAAAACACCAACAACGGCGAAAAGTGGTTGTATTCGGTTGTTGGTGATACTCCGGCAAACTCAGTACACCAACAAAGGCCAAAACGGCGAAGCAGTTTAATTGAGTAAGTCAGATTTTAGACATGAAAAAATACGCTGTTATAGTAGCTGGTGGATCAGGTGTACGTATGGGTGCGCAGTTGCCCAAGCAATTTCTGCTGCTGCGGAACAAAGCGGTTTTGTGGCATACACTGAGCGCTTTTCTTACTGCGTTTACTGATCTGAAAATTATACTGGTATTGCCCGCACGGCATATTGAAGCGGGTAATGAAATTATTGCCACCCTTGCAGCGCCCGAACGCGTACACGTAACCACCGGTGGTGAAACGCGTTATCAATCTGTGCAAAACGGTTTGCAACTGGTAGAAAAAGACGCGGTTATTTTTGTACATGATGGGGTGAGATGCCTGGTTACGCCGGCATTAATACAACGATGCTATACCGCAGCGGTAGAAAAAGGCAATGCTATCCCTGCCATTGCAGCGGTGGATTCAATACGAATTGATAATGGAGCAGGAAATGAAGTGATGGACAGGAACAAAGTACGCATTATTCAGACCCCGCAGACCTTTTTGGCAGCGCAATTGCTGAAAGCTTTTGAACAGCCTTATGAACCTTCTTTTACAGATGAAGCCACCGTAGTAGAGCGGATGGGTATTGCTATTCACCTGGTAGAAGGTGAATCTACCAATATAAAAATTACGCAGCCGCTTGACTTGCTGGTAGCAGAAAAAATACTGGACGAAGGAAGCTGATGCATTAGTAATCAGTCCTGCAAAACTTATGAATCAGAAGGTAAAAAAATGGCTGAAAACGATGGGTGTGTACTACCCATTGCAGGGATTTTACCGCGGTACCATCAGCAGGTATACGGCTTTTAAACTCAGGAAGCAATATGCTGCATACCTGGGAGATGGGTATCGCTGTAATTTTTGCGGATCTTCTTATACTAAATTTGCTGACTGGTATCCTGCACCGGAAAACGCGGCGGCGCTTGCAAAACACCAGGTGGTAGCAGGCTATGGTGAGCATATTATTTGCCCTTCCTGTATGTCAACGGCGCGGGAGCGCCTGTTGAAAGCAGTCTTTGTTGCATCCGGCGATATCGAAAAAAAAAATGTGCTGCATATCTCTCCTGAAAAGCATTTACATAATTACCTGGCGCAGCATGCGTTTATTACCAGTGTTGATTATCAGCCGCAGTTCTATAAAAAAATTGATCCCCGGGTACAATTTGCAGATGCCACCCAGCTTCCATTTACTGATAACTCATTTGACCTGGTAATAGGCAATCATATTATGGAACATATTCCGGATGATGCAGCCGCCATGAAGGAAATCTACCGCGTGCTGAAACCCGGCGGAAGGGCAGTGCTGCAGGTGCCATTTTCTATGTTATTGACTGCCACTATCGAGGAGCCTGCTATTGATGATCCTTCAAGGCAATCTGCGCTTTTCGGCCAACATGATCATGTACGCATCTATGCACTGCAAGACTATATAGAACGTCTCAAAAAGGCGGGTTTCACGGTATACTACCGCTCATACGAATCACTGGAGGCTTTCTACAGTATTGCCATACAGAAAGATGAGGGATTTATTGATATCCGGAAATAAGTCTCCGCCGGATGGGTATTATCCCAGGGGGCGTTTTGCCATTACTTTATGTTGAATGATCTGCCGCCAGTGCGTAATGCCTGGGTGGTTTTTTATACAAGCTAAACGGAAATGGAAGCTTGTTATAATATATGGTCGTAAAAGATTCCCGCACTGCTCCGAATTTTTTATAAAAATCAGCCACACCGGCATTGTCAGATCCTTCAAAATCCAGGGTTAAAGGCTGGTTTTGGTAATCACTTATAAAAGCGTCGATGAGTAAATAAGAGGCATTGTATTTCCTGCTTTCAGGCGCATTACCCACCAACCAGAAATATGCCCGTTTATTAAAAAACAAAAAAGCGGCTGCAGACAATAGTTGTCCTTGCGCATCCTCAATGCCGTAGGTGGCTGAGATATGACCGGGATGAAGGAAGATTTTTTTTAAGTCCTCAAATAAGCCTGGCTTTACCGTTGTAAACAGCGGAAACTGTTTACGGCAAATCTTTATTACATCATCTATAGCGATATGCTGCCTGGTAACACAACCCAGTTTTATTGCTTTTGCGATATTGCGCCGCGTATTTTCACGGTATTGCTGCTGTATATTTTCGTAATCAGCGTTGAGCGGTAATACAAAATTATTGCGGGTATAGGCAGGGTAAATACCCGGCGTTACCGGGTTAAAATGATTCAGACTATAGTCCCAGAATTTAATATGCGCAGGAATAGATTTTAAAAAAGCACTGACCAGTGTCCCTGAAATGTCATTGCCAAAGATTCCCAGGATGGGCGTCATGGGCGGTTCAAACAGGTAACTGAATATCCATTTTTTCCGGGTGGGCAATGGCATCACAGCTTCATAATCATTTAAGACAAGCGCATCCCATGTAATGGCGGTTATATCCAGGTAATACGATCTCGCATAAATAAGCCCGTTAGACGCATGGTTGATACAATCGTCCCATTTTGTTTTATCAATATGCAGCTGCGGTATATATGATATATTGAAATCAGCCATTGTAGCAGCGGGTTAAAAATCCAGGTGTTTATTTATTTTTCCCAGCCGGAAGTTTTGAATGTCTATGCTGAAAGAAATATTTTTCAGCAGGCGGTTTTTGGGGTACAGGGATTTCAGCTCGTTTTTAAAATTACTGCTGTACAGCAAAGGCAGGTAAATATTCAGCACGTTTTTAAAGAGTGATAGCTGCAAACCGCCTGTATATAAAAACCGGGAAGTAAGGGTGCCTGGTTTCCATGCTTCTGAAAAAGTGCCGATATCAAAAAATAATTTCAGCGGGAACTTTTCAGGGAAAATACTGGCGGGTAAAGTAGAAGTGAAATTCACCGCAGCTACCCAATTCTCTGATCTGCCCTGCAGGTAATCGTACTGGTCCAGAATCAATTTAAACCCGCCGTCTCTTATCATAATTTGCCGGGCGCCCAGGCCTTTATTGTCTACTACACCGTTATTGGCACCTGAAGCAGAACGGCCGATAAAATAATTACTGTAGGTATAATCTTCTTCTCCCCGCACGCCCAATAGCTTTGGCTGGTATAAATAAGCATCGTTGTTTTTGCCGCCTATATAGCCAAATTTCGCGGCAAAAGCACGCACGTTCAGCCCACCACTTTTTGCATAGTTGAAGAAATAATTGGCATTCAGGTTAAGGCGGTAAAAATGCTGTCCCTGCTGCCATTGTACCTGGTATTGACAGGGATATAAGGCGCGGGTATTTATATAATCCCAGGACAGTTGCATCAACCACCGGTTGGTATTGCTGAAAGCAGTGGGATAACTATTGATGGTATCCCCCGTTTTTGACATGAACTTATCAAAGGATTTTTCTTTGATGAAAAAACCTTTCAGATCAAAAGAGCTGGTAACAGACGACAGTGCCGGCTGTTTCAGATACACGCGGACACCGGGCGCCAGTTTTGAAAAATTTTCAAACACCTTATTTCCCAGCGTATCCAGGCTTGTATTGGTAGAAAATTTTTCTCCTGCCAGGTAATAAACTATTTTCTCTATCCGGGGTGAAGGATAGCTGGTATAGGAAAGTCTTCCAAGTCCGCTGAGTGTTTTGCTGCCGGTAGCATACAATGGTGCTGCCAGGAACTGGAATTTCTCAGACGGAAAATTGTAATTGTGTACCATGGCGCCAATCATAAATTGATCGTACTGGTTGTATCCGGCAGCTGGTAAAATATTTAGGTAGCTGTATTTATCGGTATTGGTAAAATTGAAAAACGCTACAGGTTTTAAAACTCTTTTTGCCACCGGCGGCAGCCCGCCTTTTTTATCCAGCAGGGTAAAAAGGGAATCGGTATTTTTTCCGCTCACCTGTGCAATTACTTCTTTCAGGTCAGCAGGATAGGGATGCCTGAACTGCCATTGACGGTAATAGGTCTTCATGCAGGAATCAAACATTGCCGTGCCGAGTTGTTCTTCCAGCAATTTCATCCATTGGCCTGTTTTATAATACGATGAAACAAGGTAATTAAGCGGGGTAAATTTCTCTGAGGGTAAATTGATGGGCTGGTCTTTTTGTCTGGCCGTTAAAGATTGCAGCAGCAGTGGTTCAAAATTTTGTGGCAGGCGTTGTTGCAGAAAGCCCTTTTTTACCCGGCTGGTATTCATGTTACCGCTTGCTGCATACCGGTTATCATAGTAAGTATTCATGCCCTCATCCATCCAGGGATAATCTCTTTCATTGCTGGCCAGTATGCCCTGCAGCCAGTTATGCCCTACTTCATGTTCAATAACGTTTTCCAGTTCTTCGGCTGAGCCTGCAGGTGAGATGCTGGTGATAGTGGGATATTCCATACCTCCCTCCACACCCATTTTTGCTTCAACGGCACTTACCACGTTATAAGGATATTCGCCCATTACCGCAGAGCGGAACCGGATAGCTCTTTTAATATAGGCTGGGCTGTTTTTCCAGTAGCCTTCTTTGCCCGGAAGGTAGTAACTGTAAGCTGTAACCGTTCTGCCGGAAGCCAGCTGTACCGTATCCTGGTTTACGATGAACCGTTTGTCTGCAAACCATGCAAAATCAGTTACATTTTGCTGGATAAACTGCAGGGTTTTGGTGGCGCTGGCAGAAGCGGGGTATGGCTGTACTGTTTTCTTTACCTGCCTGTATGATCCTTTCTTAACAGTGGTTTTTGAAATAACAGGTTCCCAGTCAAATGCAGCTCTTTTTTTCAACCATTCTTTTTCTTCTTCATTCTGTAATTCCCCGGTGGCTGCTACTGCATAGTTTTCAGGAACAGTAATGCGCACATCGTAATTGCCAAACTCGCTGTAAAATTCTCCCAGGTCAAGATAGGGCATGGGGTGCCAGCCTTTGCTGTCATATACTGCCGGCTTGGGAAACCATTGGGTTACCTGGTAAGCCTGGCCGTTATGTCCGCCACGCGAAAAATTTTCTGGCAGCTGTACATGGAAGGGCGTGTTGATAGCAGCTGTGCCACCGGGCAGCAGGGGAGTTGGCAATAACAATTTTATGATATCAATGTACTGGGGATGATCTGCTGTTTGGGCAGTAATGCCATTTACTTTAAAATCCAGCCGGTTGATATAGCCCCGCTGTTCCTTATTGCTGAAATAAAAATCTGTGCGCTTGTTCAGCAGTAATTGTTCGCTGAAAGCGGTTTTATCATTCTTAAATGCATTGGGCCACACGTGAAACCAGATAAAATGAAGGGTATCGGGCGAATTATTAATATAGGTTATTTTCTCAAACCCGTCCAGGCTGTGTTCTTTATCATTAAGGGAGACATCGATGGTATAATTTACCTGTTGTTGCCAATACTGGGCGTAAGAAGCAACTGACAGTATAAGCGCCAGCACAAGGCTGAAGATTGATTTACTCAAGGACAGTGAGTTTTGCCAAAAATAATTGAAAATGAGTGAATAACGAACTGTTTAATAACGCAGTTGCCGTTGATTAATTATGTGAAGCAGGGGCATTTACACGCCTTTGCCCGAAAAAATTATCCTTAGGGTGTGCAGCATAATCTTAAAGTCAAGTTTCAGCGAGATATTCTCCATATAGATAAGGTCGTATTGCATTCTTTCAATCATCTGCTGTACGTCTTCTGCATAGCCAAACTGTACCATGCCCCAGGAGGTGAGGCCGGGTTTTGTTTTCAGCAGGTAATTGAAATACGGGCTCTGCTGAGAAATCAGGTTGATATAATATGCTCTTTCGGGCCTGGGGCCTACCAGGCTCATTTCGCCCTTCAAAACATTGTACAGTTGCGGCAGTTCATCCAGCCGCCATTTACGCATTGTTTTTCCGTAAGGGGTAATACGGCTGTCGTTGGGGGATGAAAGCGCGGGGCCATTTTTTTCAGCATCGGCATACATAGACCGGAACTTGTGAATAAAAAAGGGCTTCCCTTTATAGCCCACTCTTTCCTGTGCAAAAAGCACTGGTCCTTTGGAGGAGAGGCGCACCCTGATGGCCACAAAAAGCATCAATGGCGATAAAAAAACAAGTCCCAGTATAGCCACCACAATATCAATGAGGCGTTTTACATTTTGCTGCCATTGTGGTATCAGGCCGGTGGTAATATTGGCCAGTACCGGGCTTAAGACGTTTTCTGTTTTTACCGAGCCGGAAAGTATATCCAGCGTACTGGGCACTATCTTGATGTCTACATCTTTTTCGCTGAGCCGGTTGATAAGCTTTTCTGCTTCTTTTTTCTCTGTATTTTCTACCGCAATCACTACAAGCGCAATATTGTCCCTTTCTATGATGGTCTCCAGTTGTTCCAGCCCACCCAGGTAAGGAAGATAGCCGGAGAGCCCGTTCTTTTCATTGCTTACAAAGCCTGTGTAATAATAACCGGTTTGCTTCAGTTGTTCCTGGGTATGTGCAAACAGTCTTGCAGATGTTTTATGGTCACCGGCCAGTATGGCGTTGAATTTTACCCTGCCCGAAAGCATTTGTTTTTTTGCCCTGCTCAGCAGTATCCATCTTCCTGTAATGGTAAACAGAAAGTGCAGCAGTATAAAACAGCCAATGGAAGTGTAATAATAAAAAAGGGAATGGTTGTAGTCGTTCAATATTATGACGAAGAAAATAACGGTGCAACCTACCAATGTGCAGGAAAAAGTGGTGGTGATTTCATTCAGTCTTGATTTTTTGTAGAGCGAGCCATAGCTTCCCGCCAGGAAAAAAAAAGCCAGCCATAGAAAAGGCAGTAAGACAATGCTCAGCAGCAGGCGGTTGTTAAGTACCAGGTGGTGACTTTCGTAAATGCGTTCGCGCAGCATTTCCTTTCTTACAACAGTGAATAGTATCCATGCCAGACCTGCTGCCAGGTAATCGCTGAGCATGTACCAGCTGATATGAATCTTTTTGTAAGAGGGCATTGGCAGAATCAGGTATTGATGCTTGCGTTTTTAATTTTGCTAAGAATCTGGTGGGCGATGTCCATAGCGCGGTAGCCATCTACTTCGCTTACAATGGTGGGGGTATTGTTCACCACGGCATCACGGAATTTCTCCAGCTCCATTTTTATGGCGTTTACTTCGGGTATTACAGGATTTAGTATGGCGATGGTGCGCTTGCCATGCGGGGTATCCAGGTCGAATGAAAATGCTTCCAGGTCGCGCGGTGTTTTCAATTTGATGATCTCTGTTTTTTTATTCAGGAAATCAATACCGATGTAGGCGTCTTTCTGGAACAGGCGCATTTTGCGCATACGCTTCATAGAAATGCGGCTGCTGGTAAGATTGGCTACGCAGCCGTTGTTGAATTCAATGCGCACGTTGGCAATATCGGGTGTATCGGTCATTACTGCCACACCGCTGGCAGAGATGGCTTTTACTTCGCTTTTCACCAGGGTGAGTATGATGTCGATATCGTGGATCATCAAATCCAGGATAACGCTTACTTCTGTACCGCGGGGGTTGAACTGTGCCAGGCGGTGCACTTCTATAAACATGGGGTTCAGGTCCAGCCCCTGGGTGGCCAGGTAGGCTGGGTTGAATCTTTCTACATGCCCCACCTGCATTTTTATATTGCTTTCTTTGGCCAGTTTTACCAGTATCCGGGCCTCGTCCATGGTATTGGCCAGTGGTTTTTCTACAAATACATGCTTGCCTTTTTTGATGGCTTTTTCGCAGAGGTCAAAGTGGTAGGGGGTAGGCGCCACCACATCAATGGCGTCGCAGGCGGACATCAGGGTTTCTGCGTCCAGGAAGCGGGGCAATTGGTATTTTTCGCTCACTTCCTGCGCTGAGACATCATTGGGGTCATAAAAGCCCACCAATTCTACGCCGCTTATTTCCTTCCAGTTGTTTAAATGAAATTTTCCGAGATGACCTACTCCAAAAACGCCCAGCTTTAGCATGTGGTTTAATTATGCGGCAAAGATAGCAATCAGGCATATAGCATAACTGCTTAATAACCAGATGGGGAAAATATGTGATGGGAATTATTGTGCAGCTGCACAGCGCAAACTGTCTGCTTTCGGCCGTCGCTTTGCTTTTAATTGATTGCCTCAAAGCCGGCGGGCTTCGTACC
>JANPGT010001116.1:0-3010 GCA_031424135.1 Chitinophagaceae bacterium | reverse complement strand
GCGGGTCACATCATTATTATCTGTTTAATTTCACTGATATTTATCTTTGGTAACATGAGCGCAGCTGCAGGCTGGGGCACAGCGCCTTTCTCGCTGGCTTTTACCATATTTATCTATTTTATTGAAGTACTGGTAGCATTTTTACAGGCTTTTATTTTTACCATGCTTACTGCAGTATTTATAGGGCAGGCAATGGAAGGCGATCATCACGATGAACATGAAGATGGTTTGCCCGAAATTCCGGTAATGGCGTAATAAGTTTTTTATCACTAAATATAAAGTCACAATTATGGATTTAATGACTGTTCTCCTCAGCAGCGTGGCAAACGCAAATGCTGGTGGTGCTATCGGTGCCGGACTTGCAGCACTAGGTGCAGGTGTTGGTATTGGCCAGATTGGTAAAGGCGCGGTAGAAGCTATCGCCCGTCAACCAGAGGCATCAAACGACATCAGGGCCAACATGATTCTGACAGCGGCGCTTGTAGAAGGTGCTGCCCTGTTTGCTATCATCGTGGGTTTCCTTGCAATGGTATTGTAATATCACTGCAAACAACTAACAACTGCATCCAAAGCAAAGGGCGGAGGATGCAGTTTCTTACCACCTGCCCTGGCAGGGGTAGGTATACAACGCTCAATCTTAATTTACATAGGTTATGAAATTACTGCTCCCCGAATTTGGATTACTCATATGGACCCTGGTAGCCTTCCTGGTAGTGTTTTTCATTTTGAAAAAATTTGCCTGGCCTGCTATTGTAAACGGTTTGGCAGACAGGGAAAAATCCATTGCCGATTCACTGGCTACTGCAGAAAAAGTGAAAGCTGAAATGCTGCAGTTGAAAAGCGACAACGAAGCTTTGCTGGTAAAAGCACGCGAAGAAAGGGCTGCCCTGATTAAGGATGCCAAAGATGTGGCCGACAAAATGGTTTCCGAAGCCAAAGAGAAGGCCCGCACAGAGTACGACCGTATTGTAGCTGATGCACAGTCTGCAATTCACCAGCAGAAAATGGCGGCTATTACAGATCTTAAAAACCAGGTAGGTAATCTGGTAATAGAAGTATCTGAAAAAGTATTGCGCCGCGAGCTGGGTAATAAACCAGAGCAGGAGAAATACATTACAGAACTGGCCGCGGAAGTAAAACTAAATTGATGTGCAAATGTGATGAATGTGGCAAATGTGAAAATGAAGCCACAGCAATGAATTTTCACATTTTCATATTTCCACATTTTTAATTTTTTAAGAAAATGCCCAATCCACGTTTAGCAGGCAGGTATGCAAAAAGTTTGGTTGATTTGGCCATAGAGCAAAATCAGCTGGAAACTGTCTATAAAGACATGCAGTTCCTGCAGGCCGTTTGTAAGAGCAGCCCCGAGTTGGTGAGTGTATTGCGCAGCCCCATTATTACCGGCGACAAAAAGCAAAACATACTGTCTGCTATTACCGGTGGTAAAGTAAGTGAACTGACGACTGCTTTTAATAAATTACTGATTAACAAAACCCGCGAGGAATATATACCTGAGATCATTACCGCGGTAATTGGTTTGTATAACCAGCTGAAAGGAATTCATACGGTGAAACTCACAACTGCCACTGCACTCAGCGAAGAAATGAAGCAATCGATTATAGCAAAGCTGAAAGCAGAAACCAGCATGCAAAATATAGAGCTGCATACAGAGATCAAAGAAGAACTGATTGGCGGTTTTGTGCTGGAGTTTAACAATAACCTTGTAGACGCCAGTATAGCAAGAGATCTCAGGGATATCAAGAAACAGTTCAGCCAGAATATTTACGTGCAGCAGATACGGTAACGTGAGTCGTTAGTCGTGAGTCGTGAGTCGTGAGTCGTGAGTTAAGATTTTGGAAACGCAAGTTCCGGAAACAATTTAAAAAGCATTTTAAAAACAATAAAACATCATGGCAGAAATTAAACCAGATGAAATATCTGCGATACTGCGCCAGCAATTGGGCAATTTTAATGCAGGCGCCGAGTTGGAAGAAGTAGGCACCGTATTACAGGTGGGCGATGGTATTGCCCGCGTGTACGGCCTTAACAACGTACGTTCCGGAGAACTGGTTGAGTTTGAAACTGGCGTAAAAGCCATTGCGCTTAACCTGGAAGAAGACAACGTAGGTGTGGTATTGATGGGCGAAAGCGGGGGCATTAAAGAAGGTGCCAAAGTGCGCAGAACCGGTAAGATTGCGTCTATCCGTGTGGGTGATGGTCTTTCCGGACGCGTTATCAATATGCTGGGCGAGCCGATTGACGGAAAAGGTCCCATTGCCGGCGAATTGTATGAGATGCCGCTGGAGCGTAAAGCACCTGGTGTTATCTTCCGCGAGCCGGTTAAAGAGCCCCTGCAGACCGGTATCAAAGCCATCGATGCCATGATTCCTATTGGCCGTGGACAGCGTGAGCTGGTAATTGGCGACCGCCAAACCGGTAAAACAGCTATCTGCGTAGATACCATCATTAACCAGAAAGAATTTCATGCAGCGGGTAAAACCGTATACTGTATCTATGTGGCCATTGGTCAGAAAGCATCTACCATTGCCGGTGTAATGAAAACATTGGAAGAAAACGGCGCTATGGCATATACTACCATTGTGGCGGCTTCTGCCAGTGACCCCGCACCGCAGCAGTTCTATGCACCATTTGCGGGTGCTGCTATTGGCGAATTCTTCCGCGATACCGGCCGTCCTGCACTGATTATTTATGATGACCTGTCAAAACAGGCCGTAGCTTACCGCGAGGTATCATTGTTGTTGCGCCGTCCGCCAGGCCGTGAAGCCTATCCCGGTGATGTATTCTACCTGCACAGCCGTTTGCTGGAAAGAGCTGCCAAGGTAATTGCCAAAGATGATGTGGCTAAGAAGATGAATGATTTACCTGATTCTATCAAGCACCTGGTAAAAGGCGGTGGTTCATTAACGGCATTGCCCATTATTGAAACACAGGCGGGTGACGTATCTGCTTATATTCCTACCAACGTTATCTCTATTACAGACGGCCA
>JANPGT010001115.1:0-4719 GCA_031424135.1 Chitinophagaceae bacterium | reverse complement strand
CGCTAATGCATGCTGTAATAACAAAATCAGCTGTGGTTCATCCAGCGGTTTTAAAATATATACCTGGCACCTGCTCAGCAATGCGGAGTTCACTTCAAAAGAAGGATTTTCGGTGGTGGCACCAATCAGCGTAACGATACCTTTCTCTACAGCGCCCAGCAATGCGTCCTGCTGGCCCTTGTTGAAGCGGTGGATCTCAACAGCCTGTACAATTCTTCGGCCGTAACAGCCTTATTGCTCTTCAATGTAACCGGTACTACCCCTGTGCTGAACCCTTCCATCTACCAGCAATCGGGGCCGGTTAATTTTATAACCGCGCAATCAGCCCCTACCCTTTTATTACAGGGCGGAACAGACCCCATTGTGCCACCGGTGCAGTCAACCCTGGTAAGAGACAAACTGCAGTCATTTGGTGTGGCTAACCAGTATGTATTCTATCCTGATAAAGGACATGGATGGGACGGGCTTGAACTGCTTGACTCTTTTGATAAAATCACCGCCTTTCTTACGCTGCATATGCATTAAAAAACGGTTGTCAGCATGTATTTCCAAACTGTGCGGTGCTTTTTTTGTTACTTTGATCATGACTTCTCCATTAGCAGAACGCCTGCGCCCCAATACGCTGGATGAGCTGGTTGGCCAGGAACATTTAACCGGCAAAGGAAGCATACTGCGCACTGCCATCGAAAATGGCAAACTGCCTTCCATGATTTTATGGGGACCACCCGGCGTTGGCAAGACTACCATCGCCAACATTATTGCGCATACATTGGGACTTCCATTTTTTACTTTAAGCGCCATCAGCAGTGGCGTGAAAGATGTAAGAGAAGTGATTGAGTCTGCTAAAACGCTTGACAAATGCATCCTGTTTATTGATGAGATCCACCGCTTTAACAAAGGCCAGCAGGATGCATTGCTGGGTGCCGTAGAGAAAGGTATCGTTACGCTGATAGGTGCCACCACAGAAAACCCCTCTTTTGAAGTGAACTCCGCATTGCTGAGCCGCTGCCAGGTCTATGTATTGAAGCCGCTGGGCGAGCAGCAACTGGTAGGCCTGCTGCAGCATGCACTAGCGGCAGACCAGCAACTGAGCCAGCAAAAAATAACACTCAAGGAAACAGCCGCACTTATAAATATCTCCGGTGGCGATGCCCGTAAATTGTTGAACCTGCTGGAGCTGGTGACCGATGCGCTGGGCGACAATGCAGTAATTACAGACGCCAAAGTAATGGAGGTTGCCCAAAAACGCATTGCCCTGTACGATAAAAAAGGGGAGCAGCACTACGATATTATTTCTGCTTTCATCAAATCTATCCGAGGCAGCGACCCCAATGCAGCAGTGTACTGGCTGGCAAGAATGATTGAAGGTGGAGAAGATGTAAAGTTCATTGCACGCCGCCTGGTTATACTGGCCAGTGAAGACATAGGCAATGCCAACCCCACCGCGCTGGTAATGGCCAACACTACTTTTGATGCTGTTAATAAAATAGGGTATCCTGAATCGCAGATAATTTTATCACAGTGTGTTACCTACCTCGCGGCATCACCCAAAAGCAATGCAGCGGTGGCCGCTATCGGCGCAGCCATGGCAGCGGTGAAGCAGTTTGGCGATTTGCCGGTACCGCTGCATATCCGCAACGCTCCTACAAAATTAATGAAGAACATGGATTACGGCAAAGGCTACCAATATTCGCATAGTTATGAAAATAATTTTTCTGAACAGGAATACTTGCCAGATAAAATCAGCGGTACGGTGTTTTACAATCCCGGGCAGAATGCGCGGGAAGAAGAACTGCGGAAATTTTTACGCCAGCGTTGGAAGGATAAATACAGTTATTAGTTCCTGGTTTATAGTTTTTAGTTCTTTTGCGCGGCTA
Organism: Chitinophagaceae bacterium; assembly: GCA_031424135.1. Classification (GTDB taxonomy): domain Bacteria; phylum Bacteroidota; class Bacteroidia; order Chitinophagales; family Chitinophagaceae; genus JACMLD01. The sequence continues at coordinate 2,842 of JANPGT010001115.1, read as the reverse complement.
TCGTACTACGTTGCATCCCGCCTGCATTGCTGGATACTGCGTTTAAAGAAGTATCACCAACAACTCCAGTTTGCTTATTAAATCAACTTAACAAATCAACCAATACAACTACATGAGAAATTCCTTACTTATCGTTTCCCTGCTGCTGGTCACCGCTACCGCCTTCTCTCAAACCATCATCCAGAAAGATCCGCTGATAGAAAAAATGGTAAAGGAAGTAGCAGCAGACTCTTTGCAATCTTATATCAAATAAATGGTGTCTTTTGGTACCCGCAGCACAATAAGTACACAAACGGATCCTAAAAAAGGCATTGGCGCTTCAAGGCTTTGGGTGCTCAGCAAGTTCAATGAATTTGCCAAACAATCCGCTGGCAGGTTAACCGCCATTATAGACACCACTACCCTGCCAGCCGATGGCAAACGCGTAGACGCGGCATTGCTGCTGGGAAATGTTGTGGCTACTTTAAAAGGCAGTGACCCCAATGATAACCGCCTGTTTTTGATCAGCGGGCACCTTGATAGCAGGCGCAGCAATGTAATGGACAAAACGGGCGATGCGCCCGGCGCCAACGATGATGGAAGCGGTGTTGCGGCGGTAATCGAATGTGCCCGCATCATGAGCAAACAATCTTTTCCCGCTACCATTATTTTTATTGCAGTCAGTGGCGAAGAGCAGGGCTTGCTGGGCGCCAATTATATGGCAGGCAAATTGAAAAAAGAAAATAGCAACCTGGAAGCTGTGCTGAACAACGATATCATGGGCAGTAATAACAGCAGCGAGACCAATATCATAGACAATACCCGCATCCGCGTTTTCAGTGAAGGCCTGCCTGCTTATGAACTGGATGCCAAAACTGCCGCCAATATCCGGCAGCTGGGTTTGGAAAATGATGGAAAAGCGCGGCAGCTGGCCCGTTATGTAAAGGAAACCGGCGAACGGTATGTGGATAATTTAGAAGTAGTAATGGTATACAGGAATGACCGCTTCCTGCGGGGAGGTGATCATACGCCTTATGTGATGAACGGCTTTACTGCCGTGCGCATTACCGAAATGAATGAAAATTACAATCACCAGCACCAGGATGTGCGCAAAGAAAACGGCATTCAGTATGGCGACTTAACCGAGTTCATGGACTTTGAATACCTGCGCAAAAACACCGCCATGAACCTGGCCTGTTTAGCCAACCTGGCAAAATCTCCTTCCCTGCCGCAGGATGTAAAAGTAGATGTAAAGAAGCTGGACAATTACACTGTTCTCTCCTGGGCCCAGCCAAAAACCGGCAAATGCAAGGGCTTTTATGTATTGATGCGTGAAACTACCAGCGCGGTATGGCAAAAGAAATTCTTTACCGCCCAGACCAGTATCAGCCTGCCTTATTCAAAAGACAATTATTTCTTTGCGGTACAATCAGTGAGTGAAGAAGGCAACGAGGGGTTGGCCGTAGTGCCGGTAGTGGGCAGGTAAACCAACTTTATAGATGAGTGGCCCGGTAATAGCTGCCCCTGCCAGCCATTACTGCCGGCTTAGGCCTGATGCTGAACCAAATACAGTCACCAATTGCTGAAAAAGCCAGCTGATCAGCCGCTTTACAGATTGTTGCTGGCGTTTGCAGAATGATGTGCCCCCACTACAATCAGCAAAAGTGCTTTTACAGATTGTTTCTGGCGTTTGCAAAATGATGTGGCCCCACTGCAATCTGCAAAAGTGCTTTTACAAATTGTTGCTGGCGTTTGCAGAATGATGTGCCCTCACTACAATCAGCAAATTGCTTTTACAAATTGTATCTGGCGTTTGCAGAATGATGGGCCCTCACTACAATCAGCAAAACTGCTTTTACAAATTGTATCTGACGTCTGCAGAGTGATTTGGGCGCAAAACAATCTGCAAATTGCTTTTGCAAATTGTTTGTGGCGGCAAATATTTATAGGCCATCGCCCCACAACTAAAAAAGAAAGCCGCTTCAAAAGACCTTTCTTTCTGCGGTTTTATCATAACAGCCCCAGTCGGTTCATACACGCAATGAAACGCCTCCGCTTCCCAAAAAATAAAAGAGGCCTCTCCTTATGCAGAGAAAGCCTCCTTTGTTCCGGCAAATCCCGGCAGAGGGATCATTTCCAATAAAATATTACTGAAAGGCACCCCATTATTATTTTCCGTAGCTGATACGGTACAAAGACCCGTTGGAATCATCTGCAATAAAAATAGATCCGTCCGGTGCCTGGGCCAGTCCGCAAGGTTTGTGCTGGTCTTTATTAATCAGGAAATTGTCGGCAAACACTTCCCACTTACCGGAAGGCTTACCGTTTTTAAAAGGCACAAACGCCACCATATAGCCTTTCTGCAATTCAGGCGATCTGCCATGAAATGCAATGAAAGCACCATTTTTATATTTGGCAGGGAATTTATTACCGGAGTAAAACAGCAGTCCATTAGGCCCCAGGTGTGCCGGAAAAGCCAGCACCGGGTTAATGGCCTTGTGCGTGCCGGGCTTTTTTCCATCGCCACCATATTCAGGCGCCAAAATATTCTTGTGCTGAAACTGATCATAATAAACATAAGGCCAGCCGCCGTCAGTGCCTTTGCTGCGTATCTCGTACATGGTTTCTGCGGGCAACTGGCTGCCCTGCTCTTTAGTGTAGAGTGCCGGGTAGAGCGCATCCAGGTCGCCGCGGCCATGCTGCATAATAAACAATGAATTGGTTTGTGTATTCCAGTCGAGGCCCACCACGTTTTTAAAACCAATGCCATAATGCACTGCATCTTTGTACTGCTGGTTAGGTTTGCTGGCGCTGAACTGCCAGATACCCCCTACAGAATCCAGCAAGGGGCATGGATTGGGAG
>JANPGT010001114.1:0-2340 GCA_031424135.1 Chitinophagaceae bacterium | reverse complement strand
AAGAAAATTGACGACGCTTATTTAAATCCGAATGCGCCGGTAGTGGTTCCCATAGAAAGCATATTGCCTGGTGTTATCGGGTCTTTTACGGCATTTAACTCCGCCGCGGGTACCAATTACGGTGTACAGATTGACGATGTTTTACTGGGCCGGTACATCCAGTATTGGGGCTCTACTACCAGCGGTGAGAATTATGGCAGCATGGGTGGTACCATCAACAGTGATAATACCGGCGGTATATGGGCTGCATTTTACTATGGCCACGGACAAAACGTAAACAGGATCATTCAGTGGGGCACCGAACAGCAAAAATGGGATTATGTGGGTATTGGATATGCCATCAGGGCATGGGGATTGCTGGAGCTAACCAACCAATACGGAGAGGCCATTCTAAAACAGGCTTTCAATACCAGCCTGTCCCAGTTTCTGTATGATTCTTCCTCACTCTTTTACGATTCCTGCAGGGTAACCTGTTTTAAAGCGCTGAATTATTTAAACAGAACGGATGGCAATCTTAACCCCGGCAACCTGGCGCAGAGCGATGCCTACTTCAACAAAGGCGATCTCAACAAATGGAAAAAATTTGTGTACGGCACCCTGGCACGTTCTTATATTGACCTGAGTTCAAAAGGTATTTTCAAGACCAATAATTACGCTGACTCTGCCATCAAGTATGCTACCCTTGCAATGAGTACCAACGCCGACAATGCGATGGCCACATTTTCGGCAGCCAATTCCAGTAATGGGTTTAACAGTTACTTTGGCCCTACCCGTTCAAACCTTGGTGCACTGCGCCAGGGCGGATATATTGCAGACCTGATGTCGGGCAACAACGCCGGCGCTTTCTCAGGCGCTTTTGATCCAAGGGCCTGGTACAAACTCAGCGAAAATGCCAACGGCACTTTCAAAGGCGTTACCCCCTGGCTGGGCGTTACAGAATACACCAGCGGCGCTACCGCCACCAGCAACTACCCAAAAAATTTCTGGAGAACTGCGCTGGCAACCGCCACTACGGGTACCAACGACAGTGCCAGGTATGTTTATTCCAATGAAGGGCCCTGGCCCATGATGACTGCTTCAGAAATGCAGTTCATAATTTCGGAAGCCGCTTACCTGAAGGGAGATAAAGCCACTGCATTTACCGCCTATATCAATGCCATCAGCCTGGATTTTGATTTAATGACAACCGCCTATACCAAGGGCATTCCTGCAGGAAGGGCTATTACGCCGGCTAGTAAAGCTGCCTACCTTGCCAATACGGCCGTAGTACCTGCTACAGCGGCCGGTTTAACGCTGAGCCATATCATGTTGCAGAAATACATCGCCCTGTACGGATGGGGTACGCACCAGACCTGGACAGACATGAGAAAGTACCATTATAATAAAGATAAAGATCCTTCTACAGGGTTGCCGGTGTATGCCAATTTTATAACACCGCCTACCTCCCCTATCAATTACCTGGTGTCTACCAACAATGGAAAACTGGTGTACAGGTGCAGGCCGAGGTTTAATTCTGAATACCTGTACAATATACCGGAGCTCACAAGACTTGGCGCCCTTAACCAGGATTACAATACCTATGAGTGCTGGTTTTCTTTACCATAAATTATTAACAGGAAAATTTTAATATAATGACACCATTCAAAAAAATACTGCCGGTGCTGTGCATGATAACGGCCGCATTCTTTTATGTTTCCTGCTCACGCGATATTCCCGCGGTAGCAAACGCAATCCGGGGTACGGGCGATGCAGCCACCATCCAGGTATTTAGTGCCACGGTAAGGGCCAGCCGTAATTATGTTTATGTAGATGGCACACCGGTATCGGGTATTGCATTCGCCTACGGAGGCGTGTTCCCGGCTACCTCTTATTCATTCAAAGTACCCGCAGGGCAAAGGACTATCCTGGTGAAAGACACCCTGCCCACCAGCACCCAGGCTCCCATTACTTTTTCACAACTGGCAGAAGCCGGGAGGAGTTATACGGTTTTCACTTATGATACCATTACCAGTACTAAACAGTTAACAGTAGCCAATAATATTACAGTGCCCACAGACACTGCTGCAATGCTGCGTTTTGGCAATTTTATTTACAATACCACGGCCGTACCCGCGGTAGATGTGTACTCTTTCCGCAAAGGAACAGCTGCGCCGGTATTTACCAATATAGCCACTGTACAGGTAACAGATTTTATCCGCTACCCTTCGGGGCAAACGGACACGCTGTATGTATATGCCACAGGCACTACTACCCCGCTGCTGGTAAAACAACTGGTACCCAGCTTAACACCCAGCAGAAGTTATACCTCAGTGTATAATGGAAGCTTTAAAGGCACCAAAC
>JANPGT010001113.1:0-2272 GCA_031424135.1 Chitinophagaceae bacterium | reverse complement strand
ACCACAGGATTGGGCGAAGGCAGCGAAACTGGCGGGTATGAAATACGTGGTGTTTACTACCAAGCACCATTCCGGTTTTTGTATGTGGAATACACAGTCTACAGGTTTGAATGTAATGAACACGCCGTTCAAACGCGATATCACCAAAGAGCTGGTAGACGCATTCCGCAAAGAAGGCATCGCCATTGGATTTTATTTTTCTCCTGAAGACTTTCATTATTTCCATGAAAACAAAATACCCATTGGCCGCCTGCAATTGCCGCAGCAATACCCTGTGAACAATCCGGGCCTGATGGCGCATGATAAAAAACAGCTGAAAGAATTACTAACGCAATACGGCAAGATTGATATTCTTTTTATAGACGGACCGGGAGACGGCCTGCGCGAATACGCCTGGAGCCTGCAACCGGAACTGGTAATTACCCGCGACCTGATGAAAACGCCGGAGCAAAACACGCCCAATGAACCTTTGCCCAAGCCCTGGGAAGCCTGTTATACCATGGGTACCGACTGGGGCTATAAACCCACCAACGATCCGCATAAATCCGGCACACAGGTAATCAATATGCTGATTGAGATAAGATCCAAAGGCGGTAATTTTCTACTGAATGTGGGCCCCAAACCAGATGGTGAACTGGCGCTTGAAGACCAATCGCTGCTGCAGGAAATTGCGCTGTGGAATTTTGCCAATGCAGAAGCCATTTACAAAGTGAAGCCGCTGCCTGTCATCCGTGAAGGCAATATTTGGTACACACAATCCAACGATGAAAACTATATTTATGCATACGTAATGAGAAGCTCAGCAGATGACTGGAAATATGGTGAAAGAAAATCGCTGGTACTAACGCATATTGAAGGCAATAGCAAAACAAATGTAACAGTGCTGGGTTATAAATCTGAGCTGGTGGAATACAAGAATAATTTTGATGCAAAAACCTACCTGGCGCCTACTTCCATTGGCCTGGTGGTAAGCGCCGTGAACGGTCAGCGGTTTTATACCAATAACCAGTGGCCCAATGCGGTAGTGCTGAAGATTGAAAATGCCCGTTTCCGGAAGACTGATACACCCGCTGCCACACAGAGCACCATTGACGGTGCGAAGTAACTGGGGCGATAAACGATTTGCTGATACAAATAATTAATGTAGTTTTTAGTAAAACTCACCCCGCCACGCCAAAGGCGTGGCACCCCTCTCTGCATTGCAGAGAGGGGAAGCGCATCTACGATGCGCAGGGCTGAGTTACTTAACTAAACGACACGCTTTACAATTAATGGCCATACTGATTACCATAGTGGGGATACTTGTACTGGTGCTGCTGATATCTTATTGGCGGATGCATGTATTCCTGGCTTTTTTACTGGTGACCATTGGCATTGGCCTTGTCCTGGGCATGCCACCGGAGCCGCTGATGAAATCGGTACAAAATGGAATAGGCAGTACACTGGGTTCCATTGCCAGCATCATTGCACTGGGCGCCATGCTGGGTAAATTGATTGGCATCAGCGGGGCGGCACAGCAGATCTCGTCCAGTATGATCAGGTGGTTTGGTGTAAAACATATCCGCTGGGCATTTATGATCACGGGTTTTATTATTGGGTTGCCATTGTTTTATTCTGTCGGCTTTATGCTGCTGGTACCTATCGCCATTACCGTTGCTTTTAATAATAAACTGCCGGCGGTCTATGTTGGTCTGCCCCTGCTGGCTTCGCTCTCTGTAACACAGGGTTACCTGCCTCCGCATCCCGCGCCATTATTCCTGGTAAAGCAACTGCATGCAGACATGGGACTTACTTTGCTGTACGGTATTATTATTTCTGTTCCCGCTATTTTAATTTCCGGTGCGCTTTACGGCGCCACAGTAAAAAACTATACCAGCAAACCCAACCTGTCTTTTGTAGCACCCACAATGCCTGCTGAAAAATTGCCTTCCGTTTTCATGAGCCTGTTTACCGTATTACTTCCTATATTATTAATTGGTGCAGGCTCCGTGGTCACTCCTTTTTTAAAAGACGGAACTGTTGTAAAGAACAGCCTGTTGTTTGTGGGCGATGCTACCGTAAGCCTGTTGATCACCGTGCTGGTAGCCTTGTTTTCATTAAGAATTATGGAGCATTATAACAGGCAGGCCATTCAGCAGCAGCTGGTAGATGCTATTAAAGACGTGGCTTCGCTGCTGTTAATATTTGGTGGTGCCGGTGCATTAAAACAGGTGTTGACGGATGGCGGGGTTTCGCAGCTGATTGCGGAGCATTTGCAGGGTGCGCAAATGAA
>JANPGT010001112.1:0-2846 GCA_031424135.1 Chitinophagaceae bacterium | reverse complement strand
CGCCCTGCTGCCGGAAACTGGTAATGGGCAGCCAGGTATATGCATCCTCCTGTCCATACAGCAGCCGCATAAAAAAAGAGGTACTGCTTTGCGACGCTTCTTTTTTGAGCAATAAAAATTGTTGGGTATAACCAGGATTTTTGCCCCCAATTTCTACTGTCATGCGGTTGGCAAAAGGAGAATCATCCGGTGCAATAAAATAAGCCAGCATTGCTGCTACTATGGCCAGCGCAATCACCCCCATGCCAAAAACAGCAGCTTTATTTTTTTTTAACCTGCGCCATGCGGCTTGTTGTATAGATTCGCTTGCGGGCATTTGATGAAAATACAATTTTATTGTGAGGCGCTGATCGTGAGTGGTCAGTCGTCAGTCGTGAGTGGATCCCCGCAATGCATGGTTACTACTATAGTTACCGGGGACCGGGGTCTCACATCTTATGACTGACGATTGACGTCTCACGTTTCACGCCTCACGTGATCATTTCAGTTTCCTTCCCTTCCATTCATAGGTCTTAAACTGTCCTAAAAAACCAGCTGCTACAATATAAATAATATGCAGCGGCTGCAGCAACAGCAACCAGGGAATTAAATGCTGCTGCTTAAAAAAGGCGGCCACGTCTTTTACAAAAAATAATTCCATGAAAAATTTGGCGACGCAAAGCAGCAGGAACAGCGCCAGCGCAAACTTTTGCCATAGGCCCAGCAGCAGGAAACTGAAAATAAGCAGGTTGGTAAAATACACCAGTAACAATACCATGAAGATGCCGCGGTGGTTATAATGTGCCGTTTTGCTTGCCCAGCGGATGCGTTGCTGGATGAAAGCCTTCCAGCTATGGGCTGGCAGCGTGGTAACAATGGCAGCTTCCGATTTTAAGTAGCCCAGTTGCTGAGGATATTTCCCGGCTACTTTACTCATCAGCAGCATATCGTCGCCGCTGGCAATAGTGTCAATACCTGCAAACCCATCCACTTCGTAAAATACTTTTTTTTCGTAGGCCAGGTTGGCGCCATTGCACATATTGTGAAAGCGTTTAAAGACGGCCGCTGCGGTAATACCCTGCATGGTTAAAAAGTCAAGTGCCTGGAATTTAGACAGCAGCGAAGCACCATCCTGTATTTTAACCGGGGCGGCTATAAAAACATTGTTGGTCTGCCGGTGACAGGCGGCAATACTGCTCAGCCATCCGGCTGCCACAGTACAATCTGCATCGGTGGTCACTATCAGTTCACCGCTGGCCATGCTGATGCCGGTTTCAATAGCTCTTTTCTTGGGCGCCCTGTTATTGGCGGCGGGCGGCAGCCGGTAACAAATAATCTGAATGCCTTGCTGCGAAAAACTGTTGGCGATAGCAAAAGTGTTATCGTCTGAATTATCATCCATTACAATTACCTGGAAAAGATGGGCGGGATAGCTTTGCCGGCAGATGCTGCGCAGGCAGGCTTCAATATTGGCAGCTTCATTCCTGGCGGGAATGATCACTGATATTTTGAGGGAAGGGTCAGCCGCCGCATCACCGCTTTCTGTAAAATCCGGGAATGCTTTCCACCAGCTGCCATAGTATTGAAACAAAATACCGTATGCAAGCAGCAGGCCTATGGCGATATAGAAGAAGATCATCATCTGCCGGCAAGATAAGGTTTTCTATTGCTGATTGCCGGATGTAATGATTTTGGGATTGCCTTGAAGCAAAATCCCAAAATCACCCAATCAGTTTCTTGCTTTACTGCTGTTTTATAAATGAACTCAGCATGTTTTCACCCGCGGCGGTAAGCCTTACATGGTAGACGCCGCTGCTAAGTGAAGGTGTAGTAAGGTAGAGGGTGGTAGTGCCGGCTTCTATCTTCCTGGATTCCCTGCTGATGAGTACACCCATATTATTCAGCACCTGTAATTGAATATTTTGCGCTGCATTGCTTTGCAATTCTACCACCACCTGTGCGCTGTTGGCATAGGTTTTTATAATACCTGTTTTGCCGGTATTGCCGCGTACACTCATTACGGGCGATGCATGTTTTTTTCCATCCCTGTCTACCATAATAATTTTATAATAGTTCCATCCTTTGGCGGGTAGATCGTCTGTATACTGGTATTGGTTATTGCCGGCAATATTATTCGCATTCACCTTTCCTATTGCAGAAAAATGATTGCCATCTGCACTGCGCTGTACTTCATAAAAAGCAACGCCGCTTTCGCTGGCAGTGGTCCAGTTTACAATATTGCTGTTGTTCTTACTAACTGTATTAAACTGTATGAACTTTGCGGGCAGGGCGCCGCCAGCCCCGGTGAGGAAAATATTCTTGGCGAGTATGCGCTGGAACAGTATTTCATGACCGGCATCATTAAGGTGGATGCCATCGCCTGCATCATACGCGGCCAATATGGAGTTATCTGCCGGGTCAGCAATGCCATCCCAGAAATTGATAGCGAAATAGCCCATTTCAAGCAGTATACTGTCGCGCAGCTCTTTTAATTTGGCACGTGCTGCGGGTGAAAACTGTCCTCTTGGCTGGGTAGTGGTTACATAACAGGCAATACCCGCTTTTGCGGCCGTTTCCCTGATGGTGCGGAGACAGAATAAAACGCTGTCAATTCGCAGGCTGTCGTAGGCATTGGTAGGATAATTCACCAGGATAACGTCCGGGCGGGTGGCCAGTGCTGCTGTAATGTTATGTTCGGGATCAGGTTGCAGATTGGCCCATGGATATGGAGGTATATAAGCAGACGGCATGCCCCTGTAACAATTGTGGCCGGGTACGGCATATCCGTTGTCGATAACAGTGTCATTGGGTGCCTGTGTATTAAAATAGGTTCTCAGCCTGCCTACATAACAATTCTCTACAGACGA
>JANPGT010001111.1:0-2990 GCA_031424135.1 Chitinophagaceae bacterium | reverse complement strand
AAATAACCGCCCGCATGGTATTGCAGCATACTACCGGCTTTCCCAACTGGGCCACCAATCCTATCTCAAAAGAATGGGCCGGTTCCGCACTCAGTACCCGCTTTACACCCGGCAGCAGCACATCCCAGGTAAGTAAACGGTTATGTGCAGACGAAAACGGAAAGAGCATTTGCGGCTGCCCCAGTTGCTCTGCCGGCCGGTTGATTTGATCAGGATTGTACACCTCAATGGGCGGAACATAATCCGCTACTGTATCATTTACACTGTTAATCAGTCCCTGGTCTACTGCCAGGCCCACTACGGTTGATAGAAAACTCTTGGTAACACTATGGGTCATGTCTGCCCTGGCGGGTTCGCCCCATTCTGCAATGATATAGCCTTTATGCAGGATGATGCCGGTAGGTTCACCACGGTCTTTAAAAGGACCGATGCCTTCGCCAAAGGGTTCCTTGCCAAAGGTCATGGCATGGTTGAGTTCCATGCTGCGTGGATTTTTGCTTTCGCTGGCAATGGCGAAGCGGATGGCCTCATTCAGCAGCAGTGAATCAAATCCATGCGCAGCTGGCCGCTGCTGTTGCCATTGCCCTGCCGGCGGGAAATAGTCTTTTACCGCATTGCTGTTGCCGTTACGCGGTTTTTGGGCAATCATTGTTGCGGAACAAAACAGCAGTAGCGTCAGTAGCAATTTCATGCAATAAATATACTCAAAAGATGGAGGTATTCCCGCGTCTCCTGCGCCGGGGACCGATATATTGGAAATTGTGTTTGGCAGTGGATGATTGACAATATTTCTTATAAGGGTAATTCTGATTAGAAATCCCTGTCCAGCCACTGCAGCGCCCACCAGGTATGGTTGCCAAAATAATAATTCAGTAATTGCGGCAGTACGGTTAATCCGTTTTCGCTGTTGGTAAAATACACCAGGCTTTTGTGGGTGGCGGGAAATGCCATAAAGAAACATTTAAAATCGCCGTTATCGCCCCAATGCCAGATGGAAGTACCGGCTTCATTCCGCTGAATGCCCAAGCCCAGCGCCCAGGATACATGGCTGCCTGCTTCACTCAGGCTACTGTCTTTTTTCTTTACGGATACCATATCGTTCAGCATCAGCTGGTGGGTGGTTTTAGTAAGTCCCTTGCCGCTGATTACTGCCTGCAAAAAACGATTGTAGTCCTCTGCTGTAGTAAGCAGTGAATAGGCGGCGCCAGGCAGAAATGCTTCCGGCCGGCCGGTGAGTTCGCCGTTTTTATTATGACCATAAGCGCCATCATCCGTGTAAGATGGCCGCCACAAGAAACTGCTGGAGCGCATTTGCAGGGGGATGAAGACTTCGTCTGCAGCAATTTTCTCCAGTGATTTTTTCAGGATTTTTTCTACCGCAAACTGCAGGAACATAAATCCTTCACCGGAGTATGACCAGCTGCTGCCGGGTGTAAAGCGGGTACTGAGTGCGGAACCGGCCCATTCTTTTGAGATAGGATTGGTGGCCCAGTTGGGAAAGCCGGTAGTATGCTGCAATACCATGCGGGCGGTTATTTTTTTTGCCGCTTCGTCTTTTTTGATGCGTTCATACGGGTAGTACCGGTACAGCGGCGTGTCCAGTGCAATCAGTTTTTTATCCAGCAGGCGCAGGGTAATATAGGCCATGACTACTTTGCTTAAGGAGGCCGCCTGGAAAACGGTAGTGCCGGTTATTTTCTCCGGTTCATCTGCATTGGGTTTGCCATAGTAATGCGGCTGTTGTATGCCGTTATCAACATACATGATTTGTGCACCCGCTATGCTGGCATTGCTGAAAATGGTATCAATGCCCTGTTGGGAAAAGGAATACAGCGGCAACAGGAAAATGAGCGGGAACAGGATTTGTTTCATGAAATTATTTTATGGCGTTTCAGTGCCTGGTAACAGGGTGCACCAACGAATGTTGAAATAATAATGCAGCTGTCGGCCTGCTGTTATTTGATCAAGCTCAGTTGCTGACTATCCGTAAAACGGAATTTTTCTGATTTCTTTGATTTGCTTTCGCCATTATCCTGTACCGTAGTAATCACTACGGAAGTATCGGTAATACGGGCGCTGGTAGCAGAAAAATATTCCACAAAATCCTGGTAAAAAACCAGTTTGCTGCTGGTAATTTTTTTTGCACCGTCAAGCGCTGCCAACCATGCCCATAGTTCATTTTCCGTTTCTCTTGAAATGATGACCCAGGTATTGTTGCCGCTGAATACGGTGTCAATGATTTTCAGTTTCATTTCCGGTTCGTACTTCAACTGCCCGCCCGGTAGCAATTTTTCAGCCCCCAGGGCGGTGAACTGTTCTTTGGTAAGCACACTGGCCCGTTTGGTTTGCCGGTCAAAATATTTTTCATCTATCGCCCTGTTTTTGAGCAGCAGGGCAGGGGTTGTTACCTGAAGTGTATCTTTCCTGGGGATGATGGTGGACACAGCCTGTGTGGAATCCGCCTGTTTGTCCGTTTGTTTGTTTTCGTTGTTATTGCAGGAGAACAAAAGCAGCGATACACTGAACGGTACTATTGCTTTACTGGTGATGCTTGCGCGTTTCATACACTGTTGATTTAAAATAGGGAAGTTCCTATCAAAAAAATGCAGCGGGTAAAGCCGCTGCGATAAAGATATCACTTAATAGCAGAAACATCCGGTACGACCCGCTGTCATCGGTAGCTAAATCATGAATGCGTAAAAGGAGCCGCCGAGTCCCGCACTGCGAGCATCCATTTAAATTTCTCATTCCGTTGCGGAGACATCGGCGGGGAAACGTTTTTCCCAGGCGATGTCTGTGCAAACAAAACATGCGTTGAACGGAAACATCCCGCACGACTCGCCGTCGTCAGTATCCAAATCATGAGTGCGTAAAAGGAACCACCGGGTAGCGCACTGCGAGCATCTTTAAATGTATAATTCCGTTGCGGAAACATCGGCGGGGAAACGTTTTTCCCAGGCGATGTCTGTGCAAACAAAACATGCGTTGAA